>NZ_JBEYSL010000021.1:0-29008 GCF_040642735.1 Micromonospora sp. NPDC047753
GTCCGCGCCGATGCCGACTGTACGCCACCGACCAGCAGGGGGTTCGGCACCGGCCCGGCTCTACTTCAAGCAGCCGCACTTCGAGAGGTACCCCCACCTGCACGGCCTCTTCAACGAGGCGACGAAGCTGGCAGGTGCCGGCGGCACGAAGGGCGCCGCGGACCCGGCGGTCGCCGAGCAGCTCCTCGGCAAGATCGAGGAGATCTCGAAGATCTTCTGGGAGACCAAGCAGAGCTGATCAGCCGGCACCGGGTGGCACCGGCCACCCGGTGCTGCGTACCGCGTTCGGGAGGAACCGCATGACGTCGCGCACCGACCTCGTCGAAGATCTGATGAGCCGTTTTCCCCACGTGCCGCGGGAGGCGGTCCTCAAGGAGGACCTGCTGCGGGGCGGGCTCGCCTTCGACGACGCGGCACTGACCGACAACGAGCACGGCGACGTGAAGCCGAAGTCGTACTTCATCTTCTCCTTCGATCACCGGACGTTGCCCGAGTTGGGGACGGCGGCGCTGCGCCGGCCACCGGAGGAGATCGTGCTCACCGGGGGTCCGTACGAGCTGCGTCGTACCGTCGTCTCGGTCCGCACCAACCCCAGCTCGCCGTACCGTGTCGGCACCGACAGCGACGGTCGACTGCGCCTGTTCCTGGACGGACGGCCGATCGCCGATGTCGGGCTGCCCCCCATGCCGGCGTACTACCGTCACACGCTCGCCAACGGCAAGTCGGTGATGGAGGTCGCCCCGACGATCCAGTGGGGCTATCTCATCTACCTGACCGCGTTCCGGGTCTGCCAGTACTTCGGCGCCAAGGAGGAGTGCCAGTACTGCGACATCAACCACAACTGGCGGCAGCACAAGCAGGCCGGCCGGCCCTACACCGGGGTCAAGCCCGTCGACGAGGTCCTCGAGGCCCTGGAGATCATCAACCGACACGACGTCGATCGCGCGTCGCAGGCGTACACGCTGACCGGTGGCAGCATCACCTCGCAGGTCAACGGGCTGGCCGAGGCCGACTTCTACGGCCGGTACGCGCAGGCGATCGAGGAGCGGTTTCCGGGACGGTGGATCGGCAAGGTGGTGGCCCAGGCGCTCCCCCGAGCCGATGTGCAGCGGTTCCACGACTACGGGATCCGCATCTACCACCCCAACTACGAGGTGTGGGACAAGCGGCTGTTCGAGTTGTACTGCCCGGGCAAGGAGCGGTACGTCGGTCGGGAGGAGTGGCACCGACGCATCCTCGACTCGGCCGAGGTGTTCGGCCCGCGCAACGTGATCCCGAACTTCGTGGCGGGCGTCGAGATGGCCGCCCCGCACGGCTTCACCAGCGTCGACGAGGCGATCGCCTCCACCACCGAGGGGCTCGACTACTTCATGTCCCGGGGGATCACACCCCGCTTCACCACGTGGTGCCCGGAGCCCACCACACCGCTGGGCCGGACGAACCCGCAGGGCGCGCCGCTCGAATACCACGTCCGCCTGCTGGAGGCCTACCGGGCGACGATGGACGCCCACGGCCTGTCCAGCCCGCCCGGGTACGGCCCGGCCGGGCCCGGGCGAGCGGTCTTCTCGGTCAGCTCCTTCATGGACACTCTGCCGTCGACGGATTCGTGACGGCGCGCTCGGCCGCCTCGCCCACGTCGATCCGCCGAGGAGCGGTATACCTCAGAGGCATATCCACACCCCTGAGGTATACCGCTCAGCACCGCAATCGCCCCCGACGAAGGTGACCGACGGCGACCGCCCTGATGAAACAGGTTCTAGCTGGCGTACGTCTCGAACTCACCGACCCGTGGCGTACCGCTGGAACTGTTGATCTTGAAGTTGACCTTGCTCATCGCGGTGGCCGGGAAGGTGATCGAACCCGCCCCACTGCCGGAGGCCAGGACAGCTCCGTTGTCGTTGTTGATCAGCTGCCAGGACCCGATGGATCCCTGGGTGCCGGACGGCTCGCGGATCACCACGCGGGACACCTGGGTCGCGGAGCTCCACTTGATCGAGATCGTGCCGGTCGAGCCGGCCGGTGACCACCAGGTGCTCAGGTTGCCGTCACGCACATTGCCGTAGCTGGTTCCGCTGGCCTTGCTGGAGCCGTCGGCGCCGGCACCCAGGCTGAGGTTGGTCCCGCCGGTGGGCGGGGGCGTCGTGGGCGGGGGCGTCGTGGGCGGGGGCGTGGTCGGCGGCGGGGTGGTCGGCGGCGGGGTCTGCGGCGAGCAACTGCCGTCGGACACCTTCAGGCCCGTGTTGGCGCCGACCGTCTGACGGACGACCTCCGGCACACAGCTCGCCCCGTCGAGACGGTACGAATACGGGATGCTGACAGTGGTGTTGGAGGTCGGGTTCGGTCCGGCGGGGTAGTTCTCGCTGCCCGCGCTGGACCAGGTCACGTTGTCGAAGACGTTGCCGGCGACCTGCCAGTAGCCGCGCTCGTTGGTGTAGAAGGTGCCCAGGACGTCCTTGGAGTCGCGGAAGTAGTTGTTCTCCACCTTGGCCCTGGCCCCCGCCCGGGAGTTGATCCCCGACTCGTGCAGGCTCACGTAGTGGTTGTTGTAGATGTGGGCGACCCCGCCTCGCAGCAGCGGCGTGCGGGAATCGATGTTCTCGTAGAGGTTGTGGTGGTACGTGATGAAGCCGTTCGAGAGGTCGCTCTCGCTGGACCCGACGAGGCCACCCCGACCTGAGTTGCGCAGGACGCTGTACGACAGCGTCACGTACTGGGTGTTGTCCTTCATGTCGAAGAGGCCGTCGTACCCCTCGGACTCCCCGCCCGAGGCCTCCAGGGTGACGTGATCGACCCAGACGTTGCGGACCGTGCTCTCCATGCCGATGGCGTCCCCACCGTTGGAGGTGGGCGAGCCCGACTTCTTGACGTTCCGAACCGTCACGTTCTGGATGATGATGTTGCTGGAGTCGCGGATGTGGATGCCGAGCTGGTCGAAGACGGCGCTGCCGACCCCGATGATGGTGACGTTGCTGATCTGCTTGAGCTCGATCACGCCCGCCGCGGTGTTGCAGCTCGACCCCGACACCTTGCTGGTGTTGCCGTGATTGATGGTCCCGCTCACCTCGATGGTGATCGGGGTGCTGCTGCTGGGCCGACCGCACAGAGCCGCGTGGATCGCGGTGCCCGTGGTGGCCCGCACCGTCTGCCCGCCCGCGCCGCCGGTGGTCCCGCCGTTCTGGGTGGCGTAGCCGGTGGCGCTGCCGACCGCCGCCGAAGCCTGCGGGGTCGGTAGGGCCACCCCGACCGCGATCACCACGGCCACCGCGGCCAGCACCGCCTGACGTCGCAACACGACTGGTCGTCTCATGTCGCCTCACCTTCGCATTCGTCTCGTTCCAGGTTTCGACTCGACGGAGATCGCGACCACAGCTGCCGACGGACAACATTCCAGAATTGACGGCAGTCAATCGCAAGGATTACATCGAGATCGCTCGTGCCCTGCTAGGAGCAGGGTTGTGCCGTGCGAGCGGAGTGCGCCCGGTGCCATCGCTCACACGACCGTCAAATGGAACATCGATGTAACGCAATCGTAGGAAAGCGGTTTCCGGAAAGGCAATAGCTGACGCTTGCAGGTTTGTTGCAGTGCTCGCGGGAGGGGTCGACCGCGCGGTCAGAGCGGTCCGGGCCGTCGGCGGCGCGGGTTTCCGGCTCGTTGCGCGCTCGGTATTGACACCGCCGGGCCGGCGATCGATGCTCTGCTAAATCAGTTTAGCGACTGACTCGCTCCGACCCGTCCCACTCCCGGTCCCCCGCCGGGATCGCTGACTGAGCGCACCACCCCCGAGAAAGGACCCCCATGAGACTGCGAAAAGGACTGATCCCGCTCGCCGCCACCCTCGTCCTGGCCGGCGCCTCCGGCACGGCGTACGGCAGCGCGGGCAGCGGCCCGGGCCGCACTGACGGAATCCGCAGCATCACCCCGATCACCACCGTCTACACCTACGGCCAGAAGGTCTCGGCGGTGGCGATCGAGTACGCGGCCACTGTCAACCCGCGCACCCTCGACACCGGCACGTTCTCGGTCACCGACACCATCTACAACTTCCGCTTCAACCCGATCGAGGACCTGCCGAAGCTCGCCGACCGGACCGTCACCCACACCTACACCAACGGAACACCCGGCACCCGTGCCGACCACCGATCGGCGCCGGGCAGGTACGTCATCGTCGAACTGAACCCCGCCGACACCGGCGGCTCGACGGTCATCGTCTCCAAGTGCCCGACCTTCCTCTGCACCGTGAAGGTCAATCCCGAGCTGCCGACCCGGGTCGTGCAACGCAAGGACGTGCACGGCCAGCCCGGCCGGGGGGCCGGCAAGGGGCCGGTGCTCGCCCGGGCCACCCCGCGCGAATCCCGTCCCGTCACCGAGAAGCCGGTCAACCAACTGGTCGACGAGTTCACCTACGGCTCGTTCCTGAGTGGCGGAATGGTGTTGCCGTACCACTACCACCTGCCGAAGAACTACCAGCCGGGCCGCAGATACCCACTGATGGTCGTCCTGCCCGGCCACGGCATGGGCTGGGACGGCGACAACCTCGGCGTCCAACTCGCCGCCGACATCCCGGCGACCGCGTGGCTCCAACCGCAGTGGACCGGCACCGCCGAGGACGTCATCGTCCTGGCGCCCCAGCACCAGCGGGTCGGTGGAGTCGCCGAGGCGGACCTGCTGGTCAAGCTGCTCGACCAGTTCGTCGGCCAGTTCGCCGTGGACACCCGTCGGGTGTACGCGACCACCGTGTCGTACGGCTCGCAGTTGCTCTGGGAGGCGTTCGCCAAGCGTCCCGACCTGTTCGCCGGCGGGTTGGTGACCGGTGGCTTCCCGGTCAACGCCACCCAGGCGACCGCCATCGCGGCGGCCGAGGTGCCGCTGTGGATCACGCACGGCGAGCACGACCACCTGCTCAACGTCTCGGGCGCGCGCAACTCCACGACCCTGCTGCGGCAGGCGTACGCCGCCCGGGGCAAGACGCCCGAGCAGACCGCCGATCTGGTGCGCTACACCGAGTACGCCGACGCCGCGTTCTCGGTACCGGACTACCACGCCGCGTTCGGGCCGACCTACGAGGACGCCAGCATCCTGCGCTGGCTGCTGGGCCAGTCCAAGCCCTGAGGCCGGGGCCGGGCGACGCCCTCGCCGCGATCCGGCGGCCCCACCCCGGTGATCATGAAGTTGTTGCCACCGTCCACGACGTGTCGGGGCAACAACTTCATGATCGACCGAGGCCCCCCAGAGGGCGGGACCCGGGGGGGTCAGTCCTGGAGGCAGGTTCGGAGGGCGGCGGTGAGCAGATTGGCGCGCTCGTCGCCCATCCCGCGCATCTGGTTGACCACGTAGCCGAAGCCCACCTGATGCTCGGCGTCGGCGAAGGCCAGGTTGCCGCCCGCGCCGTCGTGGCCGAAGCTGCGCTCACCCAGCAGGGGCCGGGCCGGTGGCGAGTGCAGCAGGAAGCCGGTTCCCCAGCGCTGCCCGGTGTCCGGCGGGCCGTGCCGCTGCTGACCACGCGAGCGAACCACCACCGCGTCGTCCACCGACGCCGCCGTGAGCAGCGGCCCACCCTGCAGTTCCGACACACAGGCGGCGTAGAGGCGCGCGAGGCCCTCGGCGGTGCTCACCGCGCCCGCGCCGGGAACACCGGCGGCCCGGATGGCGTCGTCGTTGAAGCTGACCAGGCCGTCGGCATCGGCGGGGAAGGCGAAAGCGCCCCCCATGGTGATGCCCCGTTCGGCGACCGGGTCCACGAACGGTTCAGGGTCCGGGGGCGGTGCCACGCCCCAGGCGACGGTGTCGCTCTCGGCGGCCGGGAGCCCCAGCCAGGTACGCAGGCCGAGCGGGCCCGCGACGGTGTCGGCGAAGTACGCGCCGGGTAGTTGGCCGGTGATGCGGTGGATCACCTCTCCGACCAGCCAACCGTAGGTCATCGAGTGGTAGCCGTGCGCCGTGCCCGGCTCCCACAGCGGGGCCTGCGCCTCGATCGCCTTGATGACCGGATCCCACGCCAGCACCTCGTCGAGGGTCAGCGGTCGGTCCACCGCGGGCAGACCTGCCTGGTGCGTGAGCAGCCAGCGCACCGGGATGTCCGCCTTGCCGTGCTGTCCGAACTCCGGCCAGTAGCGCGTCACGGGAGCGTCGAGGTCGAGCCGGCCCTGCTGGGCCAGCAGGTAGGCGCAGATCGCCAGGATCCCCTTGGTGCAGGAGAAGACGACGACCGGCGTGTGCGCGTCCCACTGCCGCCCGGTACGGGTGTCGGCCACCCCGCCGTACAGGTCGACGACCTTGCGGCCCCGCACGTAGACGGTGACCGCGGCGCCGACCTCTCCCCGGGAGGTGAAGTTGTCGCGGAAGACGTCGGCGACGCGCCCGAACCGATCGTCGACGTCGCCGTGGATCTGCGGCTCTGTGACCACTGCCTACCCCTTCACTGACCCTTGGATCAGGGCCTTGATGAACTGTCGCTGGAAGATCAGGAACACGATGAGGGTCGGGGTGAGGATCAGCAGCGACCCGGCGCACAGCAGCACCAGGTCGGTGCCCCACTGGCCCTGGAACGCGCCGAGCGCCCCGGCCATGGTGCGTTTGGTCGCGTCGTCCACGAGGACGATGGCGAGCAGGAACTGGTTCCACGTCCAGAGGAACATCAGGATGGTCAGCGAGGCGATCGCCGGCCGGGCGAGCGGCACCTGGACCCGCCAGAACAACTGCCACGTGCTGCTGCCGTCCACCCGGGCCGCCTCGGACAACTCGACCGGCACGTTGGTGAAGTGTGCCCGCATCCAGAACACCGCGAACGGCATGTAGAGCCCGATCAGCGGCAGGATGATGGCCCAGCGGGTGTTGAGCAGGCCGAGGTCCTGCATCTGGTAGTAGAGCGGCGTGACCACGGCCTCGAACGGCAGGGTCAGACCCAGCAGGAAGAGACCGAAGACGAGCCGGCCACCGGGGACGCGCAGCTGACCGAGCCCGAAGCCGGCCATGGTCGCGATGAGCACCGACACCGGTACGACACCGGCCACGATGAGCAGGCTGGAGCGGAGCAGGGCGCCCATGTTCGCGGCGGTGAAGGCGTCGGCGAAGTTGCCCCACTGCGGGTCGGACGGCCACTCGAGCCCGCTGGGCACGGTGCCTCGGGGCTGCAACGCCGCCGAGAGCATGCTCACGAACGGCAGCAGGGTGACGACGATCAGGGCGATCAGGAAGACCCGGCCGGTCAACTGTTCGCGACGGCTCAAGTTCACTGCTTGTCCCCTCGGCTCAGGCGCTGGATCGGCAGCACACACACCAGCACGAGCAGCATGAGTACGACAGCGAGCGCCGAGGCGAGCCCCACCTGCCGCTGCGAGAAGGCCAGCCGGTAGATCTCCAGGCCCGGCACCGTGGTCTGGAGGCCGGGGCCGCCGCTGGTGGAGATGTAGACGATGTCGAAGCTCGCCAGCGCCGCGATGATCGTCACGGTGAGGCAGACGCCGATCTCCTGACGCAGGCTGGGCAGGGTCACGGCGAGGAACTCACGGACCGGACCGGCACCGTCGAGGCGGGCGGCCTCGTACAGCGCCGGGTCGATCTTGCTCATGCCGGTGACCAGCAGGATCGTGCAGAGGCCGAGCAGGACCCAGGCCCCGATGACGCCGACGGCTGGCAGCGCCGTGTCGAAGTCGCCGAGCCAGGCGCGGGCGACGCCACCCAGTCCGACCGCGCGCAGCGCCTGGTTGACCAGACCGTTCGACGAGAGCAGCCAGCTCCACGCGATGCCCGCCGCCACCAGGGGGATGACCTGCGGGAGGAACAGGATGGTCCGGACGACGGTGCCGAACACGCCGGTGGTGATCCGGCGAACCACGCTCGCCACCAACAGCCCCAGCGCGACGGGGATGAAGCTGAAGAAGACGATCAGGACGATCGCGTTGCCGATGATTTTCAGCAGGTCGCTGTCGGTGAACACGGTGAGGTAGTTGTCCAGGCCCACCCAGCGGGCCACCCCGATGCCGTTCCAGTCGTAGAGCGAATACTGGAGCGTCAGGACGAGCGGGCGCAGGACGAACACCGCGTACATCACCAGGGCGGGCAGGACGTACAACCAGCCGGTCCCGGCCGCGCGGGCCCACCGGAATCGGTGGGCCCGCGTGGGGGTGGGGCGGGCGCGACGATCGTCGCGCCCGGTTGGTGCGCTGCCGAGGGCAGACGTCATCGGGACAGTTCCTTCTGGTACTCGGCCTGGACCGCCTTCACGTACCCCTCGGGCGTCTGCTGACCGGCGATCAGCTTCTGCATCTCCGGCGTGATCGCGGCGGCGAAGATGCCGCCGGTCGCGTTCGCGGTGAAGTCCACAGCGCCGTTCTCCGCGCCGAGCTGCTGTGACGCCTTCAGGGTCTCGGCCAGCACTGTGTTCGGGGCGGCGCTCGGCACCGGCAGGTCACTCGGGCCGCCGGGGCTGGAGCCGCCGACGGTCACCGAGATCTCGCGGGCCTTGGCGTTGGTGTGCACCCAGTTCAGGAAGTACGCGGCGGCGTCCGGGTTCTTGGCCTTGGCGGAGACACCGAAGGTGTTGGGGGCGGACATCGCCACGTGCTTTCCACCGGCGGACTCGGTGGGGAAGAGGAAGAAGCCCACGTTGCCGGGCATCGACTTGTCGAGGTTGGCCGACTCCCAGTCGCCGTTGAACATGAACAGGCCGTTGCCCTTCTGGAACTCCCCCACCATGCCGGCATAGTCCAGGGCGTTGGCGTCCTTGGTGAAGTAGCCGGCCTGGGCCCACTTCTGAATGGTCTGGGTGGCCTTCAGGGCGGCCGGGGTGTCGAACGTGGCCCCCGGCTTCTGGAAGATCCAGTCGGCGACCTGGGTCGGGTCGCCGAACTGGTTCTGCAGCGCCTGGTGCGGGAAGTTGATGCCCGCGGTGTTCTTGTTGAACTGCATGATCGGCTGGACCCCGCCGGTCTTCGCCTTGGCCAGCAGTTCCTCGAACTCGGCGACGGTGGCCGGCGGCTGGGTCATGCCGATCTGAGTGGCCAGCTTCCTGTTGTAGAAGACGCCGGTGACGCTGTAGCCGAGTCCCATCCCGTACAGCGAGCCGGTGCCCCGGGTGTTCTCGCCGACGCGCAGCTGCATGAGCTGCGAGGCGGGGAACTTGTCCCAGCCGTACGCGGTGAAGTACGGGTCCAGGTTCTTGAGCAGGTCGTCCTTGACCAGGTCGACCATGGTCGGGAGCCGGATGATGTCGGGCGAGTTGTCCGACGCCATCACCCGGGGCGCGTTCTCCACGATCACCGTGAACTGGTCCTCGCGGACGTTGAACTTGACGTTCGAGTGCTGCTTGGAGAACTCGTCGGCCAACGCCTTGGCCAGCGGGAAGCCGGTCTCCGCGTACATCTCCAGGGTGATCGGGTCGGCGCCCAGCTCCGTCTTGACGGCGGCGTCGGACTTCTGGGTCGACGACCGGTCCTCGCCCGGCGCGCTGCAGGCCGTCGCGGTCATCCCCACGGCCAGCAGCGAGGCGAGGAGCACAGTTCTCCGTCGCGGAAACTTTGTCAGCAATTCTGCCATTTCATGACTCCTCGACATCTCCACGCGTCGCGCGACCCATGGCCACGCGACGGCTCCACCGGGACCACCGCGACCCGGCGGAGGCCACGACACGTACGTCGTGACCTGTCGCGCGGGCGCGGCACCCGTACCGTCAGCACAAAAGGAACCGGCACGGCCACCGAAGGCGCCTCTGGATGCACCAGAAGTGGTCGCTAAACTGATTTAGCAGAGCATGCGCGCGGCACGGGAAGCTGTCAAGGACAACTTGGCAACGGTGCGGAAACGTCGGGTTCACACCACACCCGACGTGACCGGCGCTCGATCCCGGACGGCGAAGCATCATGATGGGCAGGAGCGGCGCCCGTGGCACCGCGCCTGATTCGGAGGACTGATGGGCCGCAACAGAGCAACACTCGCCGACGTCGCGCGGATGGCCGGGCTGTCCAAGACCGCCGCGTCGATGGTGCTCAACGGCAGGGAGGGCACCCGACTCTCGGCCGAGGCGCACCAACGGGTGTTCGCCGCCGCCGAGGAACTCGGCTACCGACCCAACCTGGCCGCGCGCAGCCTGCGCACCCGCAAGACGGCCACCATCGCGTTCGTCTCCGACATCGTGGCGACGACCCGGTTCGCCGGCGACCTCATCCGCGGCGCCCTCGACGCGGCCCGCGAACGGGACCACGTCCTGCTCATCACCGAGACGCAGGGCGACGCCACCTTCGAGCAGTACGCCATCGAGGCCGTCCTGGACCGGCAGGTCGACGGGGTTATCTACGCGGCGATGGCGACCAGACGGCTGACGGTGCCCGCCGCCATCCTCGGCGGCCCGGTGGTGCTGCTCAACGCCACCAGCCCCGACGGCCTGCCCAGCGTTGTCCCCGACGACGAGGGGGCCGGGCGCTCCGTCGCCACCGCCCTGCTGGAGCTCGGCCACCGCGACGCGATCGCGCTGATCGGCCGCAACCGGCTCAAGGAGGACGACCCGGAGGTCTCACTCGCCGCCCGCGCCCGCCTGCACGGCATCCGGCAGACGTTGGACGAGGCGAAGGTCGGTCTCCTGGCCGAGTGTTTCTGCACCGAGTGGTTGCCCGAGCACGGGTACGCGGCCACGCGTAGCCTGCTCAGCAAGCCGGAGCGACCCAGCGCGATCATCTGCATGAACGACCGGCTGGCCTTCGGCGCGTACCAGGCACTCGGCGAGGCGGGGCTGACCGTCCCGGAGGACATCTCGGTCATCTCGTTCGACGACGACCCGATCGCCGCCTGGTTGCGTCCGAGCCTGGCCACCACGGCGCTGCCGCACGAACAGATGGGACGTCGAGCGGTCGAACTGCTCCTGGACGGGGGTGCCGTCGAGCCCTCACTGGTGCCGATGCCCCTGCGTCGACGCCGGTCCCTCGCGCCTCCGGCCGGCTGAGCAACGGCCCTCCGGTCCGTACCAAAGACTGGCCTTAGCCAACGCTAAAACGGTTTAGTGCTAGGTTTCCGACCATGCTTCGTCTACCCGACCACTGGGTGTGGGACAGCTGGTACGCGCGGGACGACAACGGCCTCTGGCACGTGTTCTTCCTGCGCGCGTCCCGCGCCCTGCACGACCCGCACCGCCGCCACCGCCGGGCCACCATCGGCCACGCCGTCTCGGCGGACCTGCGCTCGTGGCGCCTGGTCGCCGACGCCGTGGTCCCCTCCGACGCACCCGGCTGGGACGACCTGGCGACCTGGACGGGCTGCACGGTCCGCGGGCCGGACGGACGGTGGTACCTGTTCTACACCGGCGTCGGTCGCGCCGAGGACGGGCTCGTCCAACGCATCGGACTGGCCGTCTCCGACGACCTCATGACCTGGCACCGGCACGGCACCGAGCCGATCGTCCAGGCCGACCCCACCTGGTACGAGCTGCTGGACAAGGAGCTGTGGTACGAGCAGGCATGGCGTGACCCCTGGGTCTTCCCCGATCCCGACGGCGAGGGTTGGCACATGCTGATCACCGCCCGCGCCAACACCGGTCCGGCGAACACCCGCGGCGTCGTCGGCCACGCCACCTCCACCGACCTCGTCACCTGGACCGTCGCGCCGCCGCTGTCGACTCCGGCCGGCTTCGGTCACCTGGAGGTGCCCCAGGTCGCGGTGCTCGACGGGCAGCCGCTGCTGCTCTTCTCCACCGACGCCACCGGCAGCGCCCGGCGCGACGACCACCGGATCTGGGTGGCACCCGGCGAGACCACCCTCGGGCCGTGGGACATCGCGTCCGCCCAGCCGTTCACCCACCCGCACCTGTACGCGCCACGGCTGGTCCCCGGACCCGCCGACGACTGGTCCCTCATCGGTTTCCTCGACCACGTCGACGGAACATTCGTCGGGGAACTCACCGATCCCATCCCGGTCCGCTACGACGCCGCGACCGGGTTGACAGTGGACCGGGCGAACACGGCGCGGTAGACCGGACCTGTCCGGGCCGAGGCGTCTCGCCCCGGCCCGGACCTGTCGGTGTCGTGCTACTGGATCAGCTGCGCAGCTGCCACTGCTGGTTGGTGCCGCCGGAGCAGGACCAGAGGATCAGCTTCGTACCGTTCGCCGTCCCGGCGCCGTTGGCGTCCAGGCAGAGACCCGACTGCACACCGGTGATCGTGCCGTTGGCGTTGATGTTCCACTGCTGGTTGACACCACCGTTGCAGTCCCAGATCACCACCTTCGTGCCGTTGACGGTGCCCTGGCCGGAGGCGTCCAGGCACTTGGTGCCGTACACCATGAGCTGCCGGCTCGCGGTGTGCGTCCACCGCTGGTTGGCGACGTTACTGATGCAGTCCCAGATCTGAGCCTGCGTGCCGTTGGTCGTGCTGGAGTTGCCGATCTCGGCACAGCGGCCCGACTGTGCGCCCACGATCTGCACGTTCGTCGGGTTGGTGCTGCCACCGCTCTGCACGCCGGCCGTGTTGATCACGGTCTGCGCGCCCGAGGGCCAGTTGCCGTTGCTGACCGTGACGTTGCCGTTGACGACGTTGCCACGGTCACCGTTCGTCACGTTCGTGGAGTTGTTCGTCGACCAGTTGTTGGTGACCGTGAAGTTGCCCATGTTCTCGGCGTAGTAGTAGTTGGCGGTCGCCCAGGTGCCGGTGGAGGAGAACACGTTGTTGCGGGCGGTGTAGTAGCGCGAGCCCTCGTCGAAGTAGAGCCCGAACCAGCCGTTGGTGCGCAGGCAGTAGTTCTCGGCGATCAACCCGCCCGGGTTCGCCGACAGCGAGTAGATGCACCCGCCGTCGGTCATCTGCTGCATGACGTCGTGCACGTAGTTGCCGATGACCTGGTTGTTGGCCGCGGTGGTCGCCGTGGAGTACCGCGGCTGGTAGTTGTACAGGCCACGGTTCGCGTAGTGCTGGCTGCCGCCGGCGTCGTTGGCGCCCCAGCCGTAGCCAACCGACAGGCCGGTGTACGGCATGTTGTACACCTCGTTGTGCGAGACCAGCGAGGTGTTCACGTAGGTCGTCAGGATCGAGACGACGCCCCGGTACTCCAGACCGAGATCGTGCACCTTGTTGTTGCTGATGGTGACGTTGCGGTTGACCATCCGCTGGTCACTGGGGTGGTGGGCGTCGGCGCGTACGCCGCCGACCACGACGCCACCGGCGGAGTTGCGGGCGATCTCGGAGCGGGTGACGGTGATGTCGCTGGCGCCCAGGCCGACGCCGCTGGCGTGGGCGTTGGCGTCGTTGCCGATGCCGATGGCCGTCTGCCCGAGGTTGACGAACTGGGAGTCACTGAAGCTGATGGTGTTGGCGGCGGAGACCTGCACCGCGGCCGGCATCTGCGCCCAGCTCGGGCGGGTGGCCTCGAACAGCTGGCAACCCTCCTGGCAGGAGGTCAGCGCGTCCGACGGGCGGGCCCAGGAACCGACGATGTGCGCACCGGTCTGCTGGTCGGCGAAGCCGTTGCTGCTGCTCGGACCGAGCCAGCTGGTGCCGGTGAAGGTGATCCCGCTGAACGAGATGTGGTGCGCGGGCGCGTCGTAGGTGCCGCCGACGTTCACCAGGGACTGCAACTGCGGCAGCTCCACGCTGACCGAGCTCATGTTCTGTCCGCTGAGCGGGATGTAGTTGAGCTGGCCGTTACTCGGGTTGAGATACCACTCCCCCGCCGAGTCCAGGAACTCGTACGCGTTGGCCAGGTAGAACGGGCCTGCCCGGTGGGGACGGGACAGCGTGTCGAACCCGAAGGTGTTGTTGTTCCACGCCGGCTGCTGCATCGTCAGGAAGTTTCCGCTGATGCTCTGCACCGGTGAGTACCGGTCGGTGAACGAGCCGACGCTCTCCACCTCGATCCGGTTCTGGTTGCCGAGGTTGTTCAGGTAGTTCAGCGCACTGTTGGTGAACCGCATGCCGGACGTGGTGAAGGTGAAGTCGGAGCGGTTCACGGCGGTGCGTGCCCGGGTGGCGACGGCCCCGTTGACGTAGAGCTGACGGGAGTCGAGCCCGGCGCCGACGTTGGCCCGCCAGATGTTCTTTCCGGAGTCGACGAGCGACCAGCCGGTGACCGCCCGGGCGCCGGTGATCGTCGGACGCGCGCCGGAGGCCGCCCGCCAGATCACCTGATAGCCGTTGTTGCCCGAGTCGGCCGCGGTGAACCGCAGCGGCGACGAGAGCCGGTACGCGCCGTTGGCCAACTCCACGACGATGTCACCGGACATCGCGCTGTTGATCGCCCGTACCGCGGTCTGGGCGGCGGTCAGCGAACACGGTTGGCTGGCGGAACACGCGGTGCCGGTGCCGGAGGGCGACGCGTAGAGGGTGGTGGTGGCCGCGGAGGCCGGGGACGCCGAGGCGGTTACCGCGACCAGCGCGGTCACCGCTGTCGCGGCGGCGCCGGCCAGCAGTCGGCGCAGCGATGAAAGGGACGAGGACACGGGACGGTGCTCCTGACATGAGAACGGGGTGGGGTGGCGGAGCGGCCTCGACCAGCGCGGGGGTGACGGGTCGGGCAGTTATCCGAGGATCTCCCGGAGATAGCGCAGGCCGTCCGTGGCGAGACGGTCCTGCGAGGGGGCCAACGGACGCCAGATCGCCGCGGCGGTGGCGATGGTTTCGTTCTCCGCGGTGAACGACTCGATGCAGATCGAGCCCTGGTAACCGGTGTCCCGCAGGACTGTGAAGAACCGGGGCCAGTCGAAGTGGTCGGCACCCGGAGCGCCGCGGTTGGTGCCGCTGACCTGGACGTGCTTGATGTGCCGGCCGGCGACGGCGAGGGCCGCGTAGGGGTCGGCCTCCTCGATGTTCATGTGGTAGGTATCGATCATGATGCCGACGTTCGGCGGTAGCCCGTCGATCAACTCGATCGTCTGCTCGATCGTGTTGACGACGCTCGTCTCGTAGCGGTTCAACGCCTCGACACCGATGCTCACTCCCAACTCACCGGCCTGCTCGGCCACCGGTGCCAGGGCCCGCCGGAAATCCGCGTAGCAGGCCGCGCGGGCCGTTGGCGACATCCGCCAGGTGCGGCCGACCGAGGCGTACACGGGGCCGCCGACGCATCCAGCGCCGACGGCCGCCGCGTTCTCCACACAATTCATCAGGTACGCCACCGTCGACTCGACGACCGCTGGCGCGGCGTCCACCAGGTCCCGCCCCGGCGGGGTGACCGCGCAGACGCCGGCGGCGACAAGGCCGTGCTCGGCCAGCAGGTCCCGGGTACGGATCGGGTCCCAGTCGCCGGGCTGCTCGATCGGCAACTCGACCGCGTCGAAGCCGAACGCGGCGATCCGCGGGATCAGCTCGGTCAGGGCCTTGTCGTCGACCGGCGAGGCCCAGACCCAGGGGTTGACGCCGATGGCGTACATCGGTTCCTACTTCCAGCGCTGCGGGTAGCCGGGCAGGTCGGTGCAGCCGCACATCGCGTAGTGCAGCGGCGGCATGCTCGGGTCGAGGTACTTGTCGAGGTTGTCCTGCGTGACGGTCGGCTGTGGCAGCTTCCACGGGCTGGACACCTGCTTGCCGTCGAGGATCTGCAGCACCGCCAGGATCGGCGTCCGCCACTGGTAGGTCGGGTAGGTCGGTGCGATCGCGGTGAGGTTCTTGTCCTTCCAGATCTTCAGGAAGTCGAGCTGGTCCTCGCCGTTCATCGGCGGAACGGGCTTGCCCGCGTCCTGGAACGCCTCGACCGCCGCGACGGCCGTCGCTCCGGCGTCCATCCAGACACCGTCGATCGTGCCGTACCGCTGGATGTAGTCGTCGACGATCTTCTTGGTCTTGGCCGGGTCACCGTCGGTGAACTCGACGCCCACGACATCGACCTTCGCCTTGTCGAACGCCACCTTCGCCGCCGACCAGCGGGTCTCCAGGACGTCCACGCCCGGCAGGATCCGCAGGGCGAGGACCTTGCCACCGGGCTTCATCTTCTGGCTGACGAACTCGGCGCCGACGTGGCCGAACCCGTAGCCGCCGATGGGGTTGATGAACGTCACCGGGCACTTCGTGTTGACACCGCGGTCGAAGACGACGACCGGCAGCCCCGCCTTGCAGGCGGCCTCGACGGCCGGGGTGAGCGTGGCCGTGGTGTTCGGCGAGACGATCAGCGCGTCGCAGCCCTTGCCGAGCAGGTCGTTGATGTCCGCGATCTGCTTCTGGTCCTTGCCCTCGGCGTCGACGTGCACGAACTCCTTGATGCGGCTCTTCTGCGCCTCGACCTCGGCCTGCATGGTCTTGAACCCGACCTGCCGCCAGGGGTTGTTCAGCGCCGCGTTCGAGAAGCAGATCTTGTGTGGCCCGTTCTTCTTGAACTTGGCGGTGTCGACCATCGTGGGGTTGAGCACCTGCTCCCACGGCTTGTCGGCCGGGCCTGTCGGTGCCGCGTCGAGCAGCGCCAACTCGGCGTCGTAGTCGGCCTGCACGAAGAACTTCGACTGGTCTCCGGTGCCGGAACCAGTGGCGGCGGACGCGCTTCCCGACGGGCTCGCGGCCGGCTCGTCGGTGGCACAGGCGGCAAGGGACAGCAGGGTGACAGCGGCAATGGCCGCCATGGAACGTCGCACTATGGTTTCCCCTTTATCTCGACGAAGAACGGGTTGCCGAGACCGCCACGGCGAGCAGAATGATCGCGCCCTGGACGGTCGACCTGAGGGCGCCGGAGACGCCGTAGAAATTCATGAGGGCGAACAGCAGTTCGAGGGTCAGCGCGCCGAGCATCGCCCCGACGACCGCGCCGCGACCTCCGCCGAGCGCCACCCCACCGAGGACGACAGCGGTGATCGCACCGAACTCCAGGCCCGCGCCGGCCTGGAACGACACGCCGCTGTAGCCGCCCAGGAGGATGGCCGCCACCGCCGCCGCGAGCCCGCTGAGGATGAAGGCGAAGGTCCGGGTACGCCAGACGCGTACGCCGCTGAGCTCGGCGGTGCGCGGGTTGTCGCCGACGGCGACCAGCGTCCGGCCGAAGTCCGAGCGCATCAGCAGCACGGCTGCCACCGCCAGAACCACCAGGACCACCAGCGCGTACGGCACGCGACCCAGCACCGGCACGTCCTCGAAGGCCCGCCGGCCGAACCGCCGGAACTCCTCGGAGAGCCCACCCTTCGGTGCGCCGTCGGACCACAGGTAGACAGCGCCGACGAGGATCAGGAACATGCCGAGGGTGGTGATGAACGACGGCACCCGCAGCCGTGTCGTGATCAGGCCGTTGACCAGCCCGACCAGTGCGCCGAAGGCGAGCAGGAGCAGCACCACCGGCCAGGTACGCGCCGGGTCGCTGTCGATCAGCCGGGCGGCCACCACCACCTGGGCGGTGACCAGGGAACCGACCGACAGGTCGAACTCGCCGGACACGATCACGAAGTACTGGCCGGCGGCGAGCAGGATGATCGGGGCCGAACGGCCGAGGAAGGACATCAGCGACTGCGGGGCCAGGAAGTCGGGCTGACGAATGCCGACGAGCACCAACAGCACCGCGAGGATCGCGAGGATCGGCAGGACGCCACCGGGACGTACCCGCGGCAGACGCAGTGGCAGGGAACGGGGCTGGACGGTCTGCATGGCTAGGCCGCCTTTCGCATGGCCCGGCGGGCGTAGACGGCGACCGCGGCGATGATGATGACGCCCCGGATCACCTGCTTGAAGAAGGCGTCGACCTCGAGCTGGTTGAAGATGGCGTCGATGCTGGCCAGCAGCAGCACCCCGCCGACCGTGCCGATGACGCCGCCGCGCCCACCGGCGAGGGCGGTTCCGCCGATCACCACCGCGGCGATCGACTCCAGGTCGTAGAGGCCCTCGGTGCCGACCCGGGGTGCGCCCGAGCCGAGCCGACTGGCGAGGTAGATGCCGGCCAGCCCCGCGCACATCGAACACAGGACGTGGGCGGTGACGAGGACCCGGTCGTTGCGGACGCCGGAGAGCCGTGCCACCTCCGGGTCCCCGCCGACGGCGACCAGGTGGTGACCGAAGCGGGTCCGCGACAGCGCGAACCAGGCCGCCGCGGTGACCGCTATCAACAGCAGGAACGACACCGGCACCGGCCCGACCCGCTGATAGCCGAGCGCCTGCACGAGCGAGGGTGCCGTGGTGCCGGCCGGGCCGTCGTAGCCGTTGTCGAGATAACCCTTGAGCAGCAACCCGACGCCCAGGGTCGCGATGAACGCGTTGACCCGGAACCTGGTGACGAGGAGCCCGTTGAGCAACCCGACACCGGCGCTGACGACGAGCACCAGGCCGATCGCCGGCAGCACCGCGCCGTCGCTGCCGTTCATCGTCTCGGCCGCGACGAGGGTGCTGAGACTGATCACGTACGCCACCGAGAGGTCCAGCGAGCCCCCCAGGATGACAAGGGTCTGGCCCACCGCGACCAGCCCGAGGCCGGCCGCGACATGCAGCAGACTCACGGTCGTGGACTGGTTGAAGAGCTGACCACCGTCGAGCAGGACGACCAGCCAGCCGATCGTCAGGGTCAGGGTCAGGGCCACGAACACGCCCGGTACGGAACGCCGGGCCGGCAGCAGCGACAGAGCGCTCATGCGGCAACCTCACGTGTCGTGCCGACCGCCAGCGCGACGACCTCCTCCTCGGTCGCGCCGGCGGGCAGCTCACCCGCGACGTGGCCGTCCCGCATGACGACGATCCGGTCACTCATTCCCAGCAGCTCCGGTAGATCCGACGAGATCATCAGCACGGCCGCGCCATCCCGGGCGAGGCGGCGGACGAGATCGTGGATGGCTGACTTCGCGCCCACGTCGATGCCCCGGGTCGGCTCGTCGAAGAGCAGGATCCGCGGGTTGAGCGCGAGCCACCGGGCCAGCACGACCTTCTGCTGGTTGCCCCCGGACAGGAAACGGATCTCCTGGTCGTCGCCGGCGCCGCGGATCTCCACGGCGGCCAGCAACTCGCGTACCCGGGCGGTCCTCGCCGCCCGGCCGGACCGGGCGGCGAAGACGGCCCGGCTGGCGAGCAGCGCGTTGTCCAGTACCGACTGCCGGGGGACGATCCCCTCGCCCTTGCGGTCCTCGGTGACATAGGCGATGCCGGCCCGCATGGCGGTGCGGGGTGAGCGCAGTCGGACCGGCCGGTCGTCGAGTGTGATGTCGCCGGTCGTGAACGGTGACACCCCGAAGATCGCGCGGGCCAGCGCCGAGCGCCCGGAACCCTGGAGGCCGCCGATGCCGAGCACCTCGCCGGCGCGCAACTGGAGGTTGATGTCCCGCAGCTTCCGGTTGCCCGCGTCGCGAAGGTTGAGTCGCACCGGGCCCCGGTCCTCGGGGGCGGCCCGGTCCGGGTAGTAGCTGGAGAGTTCCCGGCCGACCATGTGCCGTACCAACTCGTCGGCGGTGGTGTCAGCCGTGTCCACTGTGGTGACGCGACGGCCGTCCTTGAGCACTGTGATCCGCCCGGACAGGTCGAAGACCTCGGCGAGCCGGTGCGAGACGTACAGCAGCCCGATGCCCCGCTCCTGGAGTCGGCGCACCAGCCCGTAGAGCAGCTCGACCTCGTGGTCGGCCAACGCGGCGGTCGGCTCGTCCATGATGAGCAGCCGCGCATCCAGGGCGAGCGCCTTGGCAATCTCGACGACCTGCTGCTGCGCGACGCCCAGCTGCCCCACCCGGGCGTCGGCCGGCAACGTGGTCTCACCGATCGAGGCGAGCAGCCGCGTGGTGCGGTCGATCATCCCCCGACGATCGACGAGCCCGCGTCGGACCGGCTCGTGCCCCAGGTAGACGTTCTCCGCGACGGTGCGCTCCGGGAGCAGGTTGAATTCCTGGTGGATGATGCCGATGCCGGCCCGCTGCGCGTCACGCGGGCCACGGAACGTACGCGTCGCACCGGCGAACTCGACAGTGCCCCCGTCCGGGGCGTGCCCGCCCGAGACGATCTTCATGAGGGTCGACTTCCCGGCACCGTTCTCACCGACCACGGCGTGCACCTCGCCCGGCGCGACATCGAGGTCGACACCGTCGAGAACGCGGACTCCGAGGAAGGATTTGCCGATGCCCCGGAGGGTGAGAAGCGGCGTCGGCGGCGGATCTGACATCCCGAAAGCCCTCACAGACAGTAGTCATAGACACGTTTAGATGCCACACTACGGCGGCTTTGAGGCACTGAACAACAAGCTTTCGTGGCTACAACCACGACTTACGTTCTTGCGGTGCAAACATTCCCTTGACATCGACGAAACATCACACGTATGAAGATAGATGTTTGGATGCGGGTCCGCAATCCTCGATCAAGACTGACTGCCAGGTCGGGCCGGGATCGACAGGCGGCACCGCAGCGAGGAAGCCGGGCACGGACGCCGTCCACCGGGCAGGACGTCGGACGTTACTTTGTGGATTGACAGTCATCGATCTCTAGCTCATCCTGACCTCGTGGACCCCGGGACGAGAACCACAGCCACGATCACGCTGTGTGACGTCCCGCAGGTCTGACTGCCGTTGCGGCGAACGGCATGAGGCAGACAAGCGCGCCCGCGTCCCCTCACGTGTCCAGGGTCAACCTGACGCGTCGGAGGGCCCGTGGTCGCAATCCCTACGCCCGCCCAACCTAGGAGACGGCATGCGTCGTAACACATTGCTCATCTCGGTGATCGCCGGCCTGTTACTGGCGCTCGGCCTCGCCCCACCCGCGTCGGCGGCCCCGGCCTTCCGCGCCCTGGTGTTCAGTAAGACCACCGGCTACCGCCACGACTCGATCGCCGCCGGGATCAGCATGATCCAGCAGCAGGCGGCGGCGAACAACTTCGAGGTGGTGGCCACCGAGGACTCAAGCGTCTTCACGGCCAGCAACCTGGCCACCTTCGACGTGATCGTCATGCTCCAGACCTCCGGCATGGTCTGGACCTCGGCGGCGCAGCGCCAGGCGGTGGAGGGTTACCTCGCCAGCGGCAAGGGCATCGTGGGCATCCACAACGCCCTCGACATGGGCATCGAGAGCGAATACCCGTGGTGGGACCAGACCATCAACGGTGGCGCCCACATGCCCGAGCACTCCCCCGGCGTGCTCCAGGGCACCGCCATCGTCGCCGACAAGAAGCACCCGTCGACGGCCAGCCTGCCGGATCGGTGGACCCGCAGCGAGGAGTGGTACAACTTCGACGCCAACCCGCGCGGCAACGTGCACGTGCTGGTGACCGCCGACGAGCGCACGTACAACCCGGGATCCCGGGCGATGGGCCCGGATCATCCGATCTCCTGGTGCCGCAACACCAACGGCGGGCGGGTGTGGGCCACCGCGATGGGCCACGCGATCGGTTCCTACAGCGAGGCGAACTTCCAGAATCACGTGCTCGGTGGCATCAAGTGGGCGGCCGGTAACGCCGCCGGTGACTGCGGCGGCACCGTCTGGGGCAACTTCGAGAAGCGCACCCTCGACGACAACACAGTCGACCCGATGGCGCTGGGTGTGGCACCGGACGGCCGGGTCTTCTACGTCCAGCGCGGCGGCCAGGTGAAGATCTTCAAGCCCTCCACCAACAGCACCGTCACCGCCGGCACCCTCAGCGTCTACACCGGCGGCGAGGACGGCCTGACCGGCATGGCGCTGGACCCCAACTTCGCCACCAACGGCTACATCTACCTGTACCACTCGCCGGCCAGCAGCAGCACCGACGTCAACCGGGTCTCCCGCTACACGGTCAGCGGTGACACGCTGAACACGTCGAGCGGCGTGACGATCATCGACATCCCGGCGTACCGGGACCGGACGTTCCCCGAGCCCGGCCACACCGGCGGCTACATCAAGTTCGGCCCCGACGGCAACCTCTTCATCGGCACCGGCGACGACACGCCGCCGAACCTGGACCCGAACTGGCAGGGCTACGCCCCGCTGGACTGGCGGTCGGGCAAGTCCAACCTGGATGCCGCCCGCAGCGCCGGCAACACCAACGACCTGCGCGGCAAGCTGCTGCGCATCCGGCCCTCGGCCAGCGGTGGCTACACCATCCCGTCGGGCAACCTCTACCCCCAGGGCACCGCGCAGACCAAGCCCGAGGTCTACGCGATGGGCTTCCGCAACCCGTTCCGCTTCTCCATCGACCCGGCCAACGGCTGGGTCTACCTGGCCGACTACGGACCGGACCGGAACCCGCCCACCACCAACCGCGGGCCCGAGGGCCTGGTCGAGCTGAACGTCATCAAGCAGGCCGGCAACTACGGCTGGCCGTTCTGCCACGGCGACAACCAGCCCTATGCGCCGTTCAACCCGGACACCGGCGTCGTCGGCTCCAAGTTCAACTGCAGCTCGCCGGTCAACAACTCGCCGAATAACACCGGTCTGACCAGCCTGAAGCCGGTCGTCGCACCCAATATCTGGTATGGCTACGGCACCTCGCCGACCTTCACGGAGCTGGGCTCCGGCGGCTCGGCGCCGATGGGTGGCCCGGTCTACCGGTACGACGCGTCGAACCCCTCCGCGACGAAGTTCCCGCCCTACTACGACGGGGTGCACTTCTTCTACGAGTGGGCGCGCAACTACGTCAAGGAGGTGCACTTCGACTCCTCCTCGGCGGTCACCCGCACCAACCCGTTCCTGCCCAACGTTCGGTTCAACAAGCCGATGGACATGGAGTTCGGCAAGGACGGCTCGCTCTACCTGCTGGAGTGGGGCACCAACTTCGGCGGCGGCAACAGCGACTCCGGGCTCTACCGGATCGACTACAACCAGGGCGGCCGGTCACCGATCGTCAAGGCCACCGGCACGCCCACCAGCGGCAGCGCACCGCTGACCGTCCAGTTCAGCAGCGCTGGCACGTCCGACCCGGACGGCAACACGCTGAGCTACCTGTGGACGTTCGGCGACGGCACCACCTCGACGGCGGCCAACCCGTCGAAGGTGTACACCTCGAACGGCAACTACACCGCCCAGTTGAAGGTCACCAACAGCGCCGGCAAGACCGGCTTCGCCAACGTCCCGATCACCGTCGGCAACAGCGCCCCGGTGGTCACCATCACCACACCGGGCAACGGGGGCATGCTGACCTTCGGTGACAAGGTGTCGTACCAGATCACAGTGACCGATCCGGACGGCGGAACCGTCGACTGCTCGAAGGTGTTCCTCAACCCGGCGCTGGGTCACGACGACCACGCCCACGAGACCACCGAGTACCCGGGCTGCTCGGGCACCATCTCCACCGACCTGCTCGGTGGGCACCCCGATGGCGCCAACCTGTTCTACGTGCTGAACGCGCGGTACACCGACAACGGCGGCTCGGGCGGCGGGTCCCCGCTCACCGGCACCGCACAGGCGATCCTGCAACCGAAGCACAAGCAGTCCGAGTACTTCAGCAGCCAGTCCGGCATCCGGGTGGTCGACCAGGCGGCCGCGGAGAGCACCAAGCGCGTCGGTGACATCTCCAGCAACGACTGGATCGCGTTCAACCCGATGAACCTGTCGGGGATCTCGACGGTCAGCTACCGGCTGTCGTCGCCGTCCGGCGGCGGCTCGATCGAGCTGCGGGCCGACTCGCCGACCGGCACCCTGCTGGCCACCACCACGGTGCCCAGCACGGGTGGCTGGGACAACTACCAGTCCACGACGCCGGTGAGCGTCGCCGCCCTCGGCGGTACGCACACGCTCTACATGGTGTTCAAGAACAGCAACAACTCGTTCGATCTGGACGCGCACACCTTCGGCGGCAACGGCGTCGGGACACCCGGCACCGGCACCGGCACCGGCCTGGCCGGCAAGACCTACACGGTCACGGCGCAGCACAGCAACAAGCTGTTGGACGTCAGCGGTGTCTCCACCGCCGACGGCGCCCAGATCACCCAGTGGGCGTCCACCGGTGGCAACAACCAGAAGTGGCAGGCCGTCGACGCCGGTAACGGCGCGCTCTACCTCAAGGCGGTGCACAGCGGCAAGTGCGTCGAGGTCACTGGCAGCTCGACCGCGGCGGGTGCCTTCCTCCAGCAGGCCACCTGCAACAACGGCAACCAGCAGAAGTTCACCGCCACCGCGACCGGAACCTCCGGCGTGTACACGGTGAAGAGTGTGCTCAGCGGGCTCTGCCTGGACGTCAACGGCGCTTCCACGGCCGACGGCGCCCGGGTGTTGCAGTGGACCTGCAGCAACGCGACGAACCAGCAGTGGCGCTTCACGGCGCTCTGACCCTGCGGCTGTCGCGGTAACAGATGACGTCCCGGTCGGGACCGGTATCCGAGAAACGGAGCCGGTCCCGGCCGGGACGTTGTCGTCGATCAGGCAGGCAGACCAGGCGTCACGGCGAGCAGCCCGGCCGCCGCCAGGGCGCCCCACAGCTCCTCGGGTACGGCGACATCGGAGCGTCGTACCGTATCGGTCACCTGCGCCTCGGTGCGGACGCCGACCACCGTCGACACCACGGCCGGGTGCCGGCGGACGAAGGCGAGCGCCGCCTGCGGCAGTGTCACCCCGTACGTCTCGCAGACGGTGGCGATCCGCCGCGCCCGCTCGATCACCGCCGCCGGGGCCTGCTCGTAGTTGTAGACGGCGTCGGCCGGCGGCCGGTCCCGCGAGAGCAGGCCCGAGTTGTAGACGCCAGCGATGACGACGCCCACCCCCCGGCTCTCGGCGGCCGGCAGCAGGTCCGCGGCGGCGCCCTGTTCGAGCAGGGTGTACCGCCCGGCGCACATCATCACGTCGACGTCGGTCTCCCGGACGAACCGGGCCAGCATCGCCGACTGGTTCATCCCGGCGCCGATCGCGCCCACGACGCCCTGGTCGCGCAGATCGACCAGGGCGGGTACGGCCTCGTGCGCGGCCTGCTCCCAGTGGTCGTCCGGATCGTGCAGGTAGACGACGTCGATCCGGTCCAACCCGGTCCGGTCCAGGCTGGCCTCGATCGAGCGCAGCACGCCGTCGCGGCTGAAGTCCCACACCCGCCGGTGGGTGGCGGGCACATCGAACCCGTCGGAGTCCCGCAGGTGCGCGTCCTCAGGCGACGGCACCAGAAGTCGCCCGACCTTCGTCGACACCACGTACTCGTCGCGCGGCCGTTGGCGCAACGCGACGCCGAGGCGGCGTTCGGACAGCCCGAGACCGTAGTGCGGCGCGGTGTCGAAGTACCGGACGCCCGCCTCCCACGCGGCGTCGACCGCCGAGGCGAACTCCTCGTCCGTCGTCGTCCGGTACAGGTTGCCCGCCTGGGCCGCGCCGAAGCCCAGCTCGGTGAGCCGTAGCTGCGGGCGGCGCGGCAGTGAGCGGGCCATCATGACGCCTCCAACCCGTAGACGCGGCGTGCCGTCCCGCCCCAGACCGACGCCTGGTCGGCCCCGTCCCGGCCCTCCAGCAACTCGGCCAGGGTGTCGACCCACCGCTGGTACGAACTGGCGAGCAGGCAGACCGGCCAGTCCGAGCCGAACATCAGTCGCTCCGGCCCGAACGCGTCGAGGGCGTCCTCGACGGCGGGTCGAAGGTCAGCCGGCGTCCAGTGCGAGTGCGGCACCTCGGTCACCAGCCCGGAGAGCTTCGCCGTCGTGTTGCGACCGTTGAGCTGAGGGCTTCGGTCGGCGGTGTCACAGATCGCCCTCCTCGTCGAGGTCGGCCAGTTCGACCGGATCAGTGGTGCACAGGGCGTGCTCCGCGTCGGAGGCGATCGACTCGAAGCTGGTCCTGCTCGCCCCGGAGATCAGCAGCCCTTGGCCGCGGCGAGTCGCCAGCAGCAGCCGCCGCTCACCGTCGGTGAGCCCGAACGCCTCGCCGACGGCGTCGATGGCCTGCGGCGCCTGCCGCAGCAGCACCTGGGTGGAGGCGTTGGACACCACCGCCTGGCCGAGGTCGGTGCTCAGCACATCGGCGGCGTCCTGGGTGATGACGGTCAGCCCGGCGTTGCGCTTACGTGCCGCCTTCGACATGCGGAACAGGAAGCGGGCGCCTTCGCCGTCGCGCATCAGCAGCCACGCCTCGTCGACCACCACGAGCCGCCGCCGCGACGGGCGTTGTGGGGCGTCGACGGTGCGCCAGATCGAGTCCAGCGCGAGCAGGGTGCCGACGGTGCGCAGTTCGTCGGGCAGGTGCCGCAGCGACCACACGACCAGGTGTCCGACCGGTGCCTGGGTGGTGGGTGCGTCGAACAGGTCGGCGAAGCTGCCCTGCACCCACGGCGCGAGCCGGACGGCCAGCGTCGCGGCGGCCGAGTCGTCGTCGGCGCGTAGCGTGGCGGCCAGGTCGCGCAGCAGCGGCGCCGGCCGGTGGTGCGTGGCCGGGTCGGCGGTGATCCCGGCGGCCCGGTAGACGGCGAGGATGGCCCGGTCCAGCGCGGCGCGTTCCGCCGGTGGCGGCTGGTGGCCGAGCAGCACGCTGATGAGCGTGTGCAGGAACAGAGCGCGGCGGGTCAGCGTGTCGGGACGCCGGTCGCCGACCGGCAAGTCCAGGGGGTTGATCTTCACGCCGGGCAGGCCCAACCGGACGATGCTGCCGCCGACCGCGTCGGCCAGTCGCAGGTACTCGTCCTCGGGGTCCACCACCGCGACCTGCACCCCCAGGTAGAGGTTGCGCAGGATCTCCAGCTTCACGAAGTACGACTTCCCTGCCCCGGAGCGGGCCAGGACGATCGAGTTGTGGTTCTCCTGCGTCCAGCGGTCCCACCAAACAATGCCGGCGCTGGCCGGGTTGATCCCGTAGAGGACACCGCCGGTGGCCGGCGGGTCGCCGGGCAGCGGTGCGGGCAGGTCCGGGCTCGACAGCGGAAACGCGGCGGCGAGCGCCTGGGTGTCCATCGTGCGCTGCATCCGCAGCCCATCGCAGGCGAGGGGCAGGGTGGTGGTCCAGCCGGGAAGCTGCCGCCACGTCGCGGGCTGCACCTCCAGAAGGGTGGACGCGGCGGCGGCCCGGACCTGCGCGCACGCCTGTAGGAGTTCGTCTTCGGAACGGGCGTGCACGGTCAGGTACAGGCCGACGCGGAACAGCTTCGCCGCGCCTCGGGCCAGTCGCTCGGCCAGGTCACCGGCGTCATCTGCTGCGGCATCGACGTAGGGGTCGGTGAGCTTGCCGCGCTCGGAGTCGGCTCGCCGGGAGGACTCCAGCCGTGCTCGCTGTCTGCGCAGCCGGGACGCGGCGATCGGCGCCGGCAGCGGCTCGATGTGCAACGCGAGGTCGAGCCGGCCCGGCCAGGACAGCAGCGGCTCCAGCCACGCCGGGCCGACCTCGGCCGGGTAACCGGTCACGACGAGGGTGGCGGCGAAGCCGTCGCCCACGCGCAGCCACCGGGGTGTGACCTCGACGGTGGCCGGCGCGACCGCCGACGCCAGTGAGTCCGGCTGCGGCTGAGCCTTGTCGTCGCCGGACCGTCTCTTCCTGATCATTGTTGGCTCCTTGCCCTGCGGGTGGGGGCAGCGGCGGTGATGACGGCATCGGGTGCGGCCAGGCGGCCCGGTTGCGGTGGCCGGTACGGGTCGGCGGCGCCGGCCAGGGCGGCGGTGACCGCCGAGCCGTCCAGCAGCCGCGGGCTGACGCCGAGGCCGGCCAACGCCCGCACCGTGTCATCGGCTCGCCGCCGCGCGGCATGCGCGCGCTCGCCGGCCGCCGCGCTGGTGACGACTAGGACCTGCCGGCGAAGCGGGTCCCGGCGGGCGGCCAGGTCGCCGAGGAACTCGGCGTGATCGGCGCACGCCGCGCCCAGCCGCGGATGCGGCTGGACGTCCGCGACGGCGGCGAGAGCTCGGCTGTGGGAGGTCAGGTCAACCGGTTGCGCGGACACGACGATCTGCGTCGGCGTCGACAGGCTGTTGAGCCACCGCCCCCACCCTTCGATCAGGGCCGCCTGCTCGGCGGGTGTGCGCAGCGCGAGGTTCACCGTGGTGGTGCCGACGATCGCCGCCCGCGCGTCACCGAGGCTGATCGCCCCGTCGTCGTCGATGGCGTCGGCGGGCAGCCGCAACGGCGCTGGCAGCGGCATCCGGCCGCTGCTGGGGGTCTCGACCCAATCCGGCGTCCCGGTGTCCGCCGCGACGGTGGCGGTGGACAGTGACCGGGGTGTGCGCGTGTGGCAGATCGCGTGCAGCAGCCACACATCTATGGACAGGCCGTCGCGGCGGCCCAGAGCCAGGCCGATGACCAGCCCGCCGAGCACCACACCAGCACCGATGAACACCGGCGCCGGCACGACATCGTGCAGCGTGCGCCACGCGGTGTAGAACAGCAGCGCACCGGCGGCGACGATCGCCAGCTGATGGAACGTCAGGCCGTAGGCCACCTTGTCGGGGGCGTCGACGTCGGCCGGCATCCGTGCCCTCAACGGCGCTTCGGATTCGGGTTTGGTCATTTGATGGTCCTCCGAAGGGTGTTCAGGCCGGGGATGGTGCGGGCGATTTGCTGCACCACGACGACGCGGACGACCGCGCCGAGCATGGTGCTCGTGCTACGTCCGGTCTGGCCCGCCCAGCGGGCCAGCAGTGTGGGGATCTTGACGGTGGTCCAGAGCAGCACCACCACGACCAGGAGGTTCAGCGTGCCGCCCGGGTCGACGGGCAGGCCGAACACGGGCAGCATGGTCGCCGGGTCGAGCAGTGTCTGCTGCCCCGCGGTGAGGAAGAACGCCTGCGCCACGGGGATCGCCAAGCATCCGGCGTAGGCGCGCCACCACAGCCGGGCGAGACCGTCGGTCTGCGGCAGCGCGTGGCAGGCCAGCGCCAGCGGCGCGATGCTCGTCATCACCAGCAGCGCCACGAACCGGCCGATCAGCTGAAACGCCGCCGTCACCACCAGGACGGTGATGAGCAGGATCAGGACCAGGAACAACAGCGGAACGGTGCGGTCCTGTGCCGCCGCGAGGTGGGTGCGGATCGCGGTGAACGCGCCGTCACCGTCGTAGCCGCCCTCGCTGATCGCCGCGGTCAGCGCATTGGCCACATCAATGAACTGGTCGCAGGCCAACTGGGAGAAGTGCGCCGCGGTGAACCCGACGACCAGCCGCGGGAGGAGGTCCTTGACCGTGTACCGGGACTGTTCGTCGCCGCCGGCCGGCGACGAGTTCCACTACTCCGACCTGGTGGCCCGCGCGTACGACACCGACCACCATCGGATCCGGCTGGCCGACGACGACCTGGCGCCCGCC
>NZ_JBEYSL010000022.1:0-27536 GCF_040642735.1 Micromonospora sp. NPDC047753
AGGCGGGTGACGTCTGCGGGCTCGTGCACGTCCGGGAGGCGGTACGGGTGGTCACCGATGCGTCAAGCTGCTCCGCCTCTACACGGGCAACGTCACCGATCCCGCGTACAACACCACCTACCGGCTGACGAAGGCGTTGGACCGGGCCGACGTCCGGTTCGAGTTCGACGGGGTCAACCCGGACGGCGGCGCGACCTGGACCACGTGGCAGGAGAACCTCGTCGACTTCCTGCCGCGACTGTTCGGTCACGTGCGGGACCACGGGCCGAGCCCCGGTCACCAGCCGCTCAAGCGGGAGTTCACCCCGCCGCCGGCCGGCACCACCCCGACGCCCTTCGTCACCGAGGACGGGTTCGTCACCTTCGAGACGACCACGGACTTCGCCGACGCTCAGCACGTCACTGTCTGGGCGAACGTCGCACCGGGCGGCAGTTGGCTGCGACTGCCACTGACCCGCGACGGTGACCGGTGGCGGGCCACTGTGGGCCCGCTGAAGCCCTGGTTCTACTACTACCGGCTGATCGTGGACCGGGTCGCGGTCAAGGACACCTCCAACCCGACGAAGGTCACCACCGAGCCGATGTGGAGCACCTTCTTCATCCCCGGGCCCGGTGCCCGACTGCTGTCGGACGTACCCGCCGGTCGTGGCGGGAAGGTCGAGAGCATGACCTACCCCAGCACGGTGGCCGGCCAGGACCGCACCGCGCTGGTGTGGACCCCACCCGGGTACGACCCGAACCGTACGCAGCCGTACCCGGTCCTCTACCTCCAGCACGGCGGCGGCCAGAACTACACGGACTGGGTGGAGATGGGCCGCGCCAAGCAGATCCTCGACAATCAGTTCCTCGACGGCGACCTGACGCCGATGGTCGTCGTGATGGGCAACGGCAACTCGTCGAACTTCAACCGGGAACTGCGGGAGAACATCGTTCCGACGGCCCGTGACCGCTTCAACATCTCCAGCGATCCGTCGCAGCAGGCCCTCGCCGGTCTGTCGATGGGCGGCGGGCAGGCGTTCGGGGTGCTGCGGGCCTACCCGGGTGAGTTCGCCTACGTCGCCGCGTTCTCGGCCGGTTTCGGCAGCGGCACCGGCGTCGACGTGGCGGCGATCAACAACGGCACCAAGATGCTGCGCCTCTACGTCGGTGACCAGACCGACTTCGTGTACCCGAGCTTCATGGCGTCGCTGACCACGTTGGACAACCTCGGTATCCGCTACGAGTTCGACGGGGTCACCCCCGGGCCGCACGGCTGGGACGTGTGGCAGAAGAACCTCATCGACCTGGCGCCCCGTCTGTTCAAGCGCTAGGAGCCGTCGCCGGCGACGCCACCGGGAGCAGGGCATCCTGCCCCCGGTGGCGCCCGCCAGCGCATGGATGCAGTGCACCGCCATCGCCGAAGGGAACAATCTCAATGAAGAGAAGACGAATACTCGCCACGGTAGCCATGCTCGCGGCGGGAACCGGCCTCGTCGCCTGCTCCTCCGACGAGGGCGGCAGCGACGCGAGCAGTTGCACGAACACCATCACCAAGCAGAACGTGCCGGTCGTGACGATGTGGGGCTGGTACCCCAACACCCAGCTCGTCGTCGACAACTTCAACAAGCAGCACGACGACGTGCAGGTCTGCTGGACCAACGTCGGCCAGGGCAGCGACGAGTACGACAAGTTCCAGACCGCCATCTCGGCGGGCACCGGCGCACCTGACGTGATCATGGTCGAGGCGGACCGGATCCCGACGTTCCAGATCCAGGGCGCGCTCGTCGACATCAAGCAGTACGGCTTCGACGCGGTCAAGGCCAACTACGGCGAGGGCGCCTGGAAGGACGTGTCGGTCGGCGACAAGGTCTACGGCGTCCCGGTCGACGGCGGCCCGGTGGCGATGATCTACCGGAAGGACATCTTCGACAAATACAAGATCACGCCGCCGAAGACCTGGGCCGAGTACGAGCAGGCCGCCCAGAAGGTCAAGGACGCCGGCGGTCCGCTCTTCGGTGACCTCGGCGCGAACGTCTCGGCGCTCACCATGGCGCTGCAGATCCAGAAGGGCGCTGCTCCCTTCACCTACGATCCGGCGCAGCCGAAGGCGATCGGGGTGAAGCTCAACGACCAGGCGTCCAAGGACGTGCTGGACTACTGGGGCGGCCTCGCCAAGAAGGGCCTGGTCGGTACGCAGGACCAGTTCACCCCGGAATACATCTCCGGCGTCATCAACGGCAACTACGCGACGTACATCTCGGCGGCCTGGGCGCCCGGCTACCTCACCGGCGCGGGTGTCGGTAAGGGGCAGGACACCGGCAAGTTCGCGGTGGCGCCGCTGCCGCAGTGGGACTCGGCCAACCCGGTGCAGGTCAACTGGGGTGGGTCGGCCTTCTCGGTGACCAAGCAGGCCAAGAAGCCGGAGCTGGCCGCGAAGGTCGCCTACGGCCTCTACGCCGACAAGGAGTCACTCACCGACGGCTGGACCAACCAGATCATCTTCCCGCTGAACCTCACGGCGCTCAAGGACCCCGCGTTCGTCGACCTGAAGGTGGCGTTCTTCGACGGCCAGCAGGCGAACAAGGAGGTCTACCTTCCCGCCGCGGACGCCTACAAGGGCGTCGCGTACGCCCCGTTCGGTCAGTACTACCTCGACGCCATGACGAAGCAGGTCAGCGAGATCATCAAGGGCTCCGTCACCGGTTCGCAGGCTGCCGACCGGCTCCAGGAGGACGTGGCGAAGTACGCCAAGGAACAAGGCTTCACCGTTCAGTGACCGGATGGGTGGGCCGCGCCGCACTGAGCGGCCGGCCCACCCTCCACCCTCACCGTCCACGTCCCGGAGACCAAGATGACACTCCTGACCGAGAAGCGCGCACCGCGTCCTCAGCCTGAGACGCGCAAGATCCGTGGCAAGGTGCACCTCCGCGAACACCTGATGGGGTGGCTCTTCGTCGGGCCGTTCGGGATCGTGTTCCTGGCGTTCCTCATCGCCCCGCTGGGGTACGCGCTGTACCTCAGTCTCTTTCAGAAGAAGCTGATCGGCGGCACCAGCTTCGTTCTCTTCGACAACTACGTGAAGGCGTTCACCGACCCGAGCTTCCTGTCCGGGGCGTGGTTCGTCATCCGCTTCTCGCTGGTCTCGATCCCACTGCAGATCGTCATCGCGCTCGCGCTGGCCCTCATCCTGGACTCGGTGACCACCCTGTTCGCCCGTTTCTCCCGCCTCATGATCTTCCTGCCGTACGCGATCCCCACAGTCATCGGGGCGGTGATGTGGGGGTTCCTCTACAGCAGGGGCTTCGGCCCGCTCACCGACATCTTCGGGCTGTTCGGCGCCACCGCACCCGACTTCCTGAGCAGCGACCTGATCTTCTACGGGCTGCTCAACGTCGTCACCTGGCAGTGGGCCGGCTACTACATGATCATCCTGTACGCGGCGTTGCAGGGCGTCGACCCGACGCTCTACGAGGCGGCCCGGATGGACGGCGCCGGGCGGTGGCAGATCGCGACCCGGATCAAAATCCCGCTGATCGCGCCCGCCCTGATCCTCATCCTGGTCTTCTCGCTCATCGGCACCCTGCAGTTCTTCAACGAGCCGCAGATCCTGCGATACCTCGCCGCGGGCACCATCGGCGCGGACTTCACCCCGAACATGTACGCGTACCAACAGGCGTTCTCGCTCGCCAACTTCAACTACGGGTCGGCGATCTCCTTCGCCCTCGGCGGGCTCGTGTTCATCTGCGTCTACGCCTTCCTGTTCTTCACCCGCAAGCGGAGGAGCTTCCTCTGATGACCGACCACACCACCGTCCGCGCCGGCGCCCGCCGACCGCAGCGCTATCTCCCTCTGCAGATCCTCCTCGGCTTCCTGGTGATCTACTTCCTCGTACCGTTCTGGTGGGTCATCGTCAACAGCTCCAAGGACGCACCCGGGCTGTTCGGCGGCGGCAACACCCTCTGGTTCACCGACCAGGTCGACTACCTCGGGAACCTGCGGCAGCTCTTCACCTACGACGGTGGCATCTACCTGCGGTGGATGCTCAACTCCACGCTCTACGCCATCGCCGGCGGCGTCGGCGCCACCGTCCTGGCGGTCATGGCCGGTTACGGGTTCGCCAAGTACCGGTTCGCCGCCCGACGCTTCAGCTTCGCCATCGTGCTCGGCGCGCTGATGGTGCCCGCCACCGCTCTGGTCATCCCGACCTTCATCATGTTCTCCCGGCTCGGCCTGACGAACACGGTCTGGGCGGTGATCCTCCCGTCGCTGCTCAACCCGTTCGGCGTCTACCTGATGCACGTGTACGCGCGCGACGCGGTGCCCGACGAGCTCCTGGACGCGGCGCGGGTCGACGGCGCGGGAGAGATACGGACGTTCATCCAGATCGCCCTTCCGCTGATGCGTCCCGCGGTGGTCACCGTGCTGCTCCTGTCGGCCGTGGCGTCCTGGAACAACTACTTCCTGCCGCTGGCCATGCTCTCCGACAACCGGCTCTTCCCGGTCACCGTCGGCCTTGGCCTCTGGCAGGGAATCGCGTCCGCGAACAACGCGGGAACCACCTCGCTGTGGAGCCTCATCATCCTGGGCTCCCTGGTGTCCGTGATTCCGCTGATCATCGCGTTCTTCAGCCTGCAACGACACTGGCGTGGCGGCCTCTCCGTCGGAGGTCTCCGGTAGGCCGCGCCGACGCCACCAGCCAATCCACCACACGCGCATTGATCGCCGCGCAGGACGCGGCCGGACGGATGACAGAGAGGTGTGCTGATGTCGACGACGAATCGACCGCTGCGCAGCGGGGAGTGGTTCGGTGCGGAAGGCCGCAACGGGTTCATCCATCGGTCCTGGATGCGCAACCAGGGGTTCGCGGACGACGTCTTCGACGGTCGCCCGGTGATCGGCATCGCCACCACCTGGTCGGAGTTGACACCCTGTAACGCCCACCTGCGCGACCTCGCCGAGTCGGTGAAGCGGGGCGTGTGGGAGAGCGGGGGCCTGCCGCTGGAGTTCCCGGCGATGAGCCTGGGCGAGCCGCTGATGCGACCCACGACCATGCTCTACCGCAACCTGCTGGCGATGGAGTTGGAGGAGTCGGTCCGCGCCAACCCGCTCGACGGGGTGGTCCTGCTCTCCGGCTGTGACAAGACCACCCCCGGCCTGCTGATGGGAGCGGCGAGCGTCGACCTGCCGACACTGATGTTGACCGGCGGCCCGATGCTCAACGGCAAGTTCCGCGGCCAGGACATCGGCTCCGGCACCGTCGTCTGGCGCTTCACCGAGGAGATGCGGGCCGGTCGGATGACGGCGGCCGACTGCTCCGAGGCGGAGGTCGGCATGTCCCGCAGCCGGGGCCACTGCATGACAATGGGCACCGCCTCCACGATGGCCTGTGTGACCGAGGCGCTGGGGGTGCAGCTACCGGGGGCGGCCGCGGTGCCGGCGGTCGACTCCCGGCGGTACGCGCTCGCGCAAGCCGCCGGACGCCGGATCGTCGCCATGGTCGAACAGGACCAACGGTTGTCCTCGGTGCTCACCAGGCAGGCGTTCGAGAACGCCGTCCGGGTCAACGCCGCCATCGGCGGCTCCACCAACGCGGTCGTACACCTGCTCGCGATCGCCGGACGCCTCGGCGTCCCCCTGTCGCTGGAGGACTTCGACACCCTCACCGCCGACGTGCCCATGCTCGTCAACCTCATGCCGTCCGGGACGTACCTGATGGAGGACTTCGCCTATGCGGGCGGCCTCCCGGTGGTGATGAAGGAACTCGCCCCGCTGCTGCACATGGACCACATCACCGTCAGCGGCAGGAGCGTGGCGGAGAACGTCGACGGCGCCCAGTGCTGGAACCGGGACGTCATCGCCACCATGGAAGAGCCGTTCCAGCCGGCCGGGTCGGGCACCGTGGTGTTGCGCGGCTCGCTCGCGCCGTCCGGGGCGGTGTTGAAGGTCTCCGCCGCCTCCGCCCACCTCCTCACGCACACCGGCCCGGCGCTCGTCTTCGACCGGATCGAGGAGTACGTGGTCGCCGCCGACGATCCGGACCTCGACGTCACCCCCGACACGGTGATCGTCGTCCGCAACGCCGGCCCCCGGGGCTACCCCGGCTTCCCGGAGGTGGGCAACGTGCCCATGCCACGACGGTTGCTCGCCGACGGCATCACGGACATGGTGCGGATCTCCGACGCCCGAATGAGCGGCACCGGCTACGGCACCTGCGTCCTGCACGTGGCACCGGAGGCGTCAGTGGGTGGTCCGCTCGCGCTGGTACGCAGCGGCGACCTGATCTCCGTCGACGTCGCGACGCGCCGCCTCGACCTTCTGGTCGACGACGCGGAGCTCGCCGTACGCCGCGCCGCCTGGCAGCCTCCGAAGCCGGTGGCCGACCGGGGATGGGTACGGCTCTACAGCGAACATGTTCAGCAGGCAGACAGCGGCGCGGACCTCGACTTCCTCGTCGGTGGCAGCGGCAGCGCGGTGCCCCGTCACTCACACTGACGGCCACGAACGGACGAGGCCCACGAGGAACTGATTCCATGGAAGAACGGATGGCCCGCCAGTGCGAGTTCACACAAAGGCCGCTGTGACGGCGGCCGACCGGCCACCGGTCATGGCTGACGTCGCTCGCCTGGCGGGCGTGTCACACCAGACGGTGTCCCGGGTCATCAACGGCGCGCCCAGCATCAGGCGCGAGACCCGGGAACGGGTCCTCGAAGCGATCCGACGGCTCGACTACCGCCCCAACACCGCGGCCCGCGCGTTGGTTCGCGGACGGTCCGGGATGATCGGCATCATCGGCACGGCCAGGACACTGTTCGGTCCGACCAGCATCCATCGCAGCGTCGAGGACGCGGCCCGGGCGGCCGGCTACTTCGCCACCTCGGTGAGCCTGTCCGAGGTGACGGTACGGGCGCTCAGCGACGCCACCGAACACCTCATGCGCGTCGGCGTGGAGGGCGTCGTGATGATCGCCGGCAACGACGAGGCCCTCGAGGTGGTGCGGATGACGCGATCGAGCGTCCCGTTCGTCGTCGTGGAGGGCGACGTGTCCCGGGCCAGCGTGACGGTCGGCGTCGACCAGGTGCTCGGCGCCCGGATGGCCACCGACCACCTTCTCGACCTCGGACACCGGGAGATCGTGCACGTGAGCGGCCCGCTCAACTGGGCGGAGGCCCGTGCCCGACTCGAAGGCTGGCGTCAGGCGATGAGTGCGGCGGGTCTACGCCCGCCGGAGCCGGTCGAGGGCGACTGGAGAGCGCACAGCGGCTACCTCGCCGGGCTGCGGGTCGACGAGATGCCCGGGGCCACAGCGGTGTTCGCCGCCAACGACCAGATGGCCATCGGTGTGCTGCGCGCGCTGCACGAGCGTGGACGGCGGGTGCCGCACGAGATCTCCGTCGTCGGATTCGACGACGTCCCCGAGGCGCCCTACCTCATCCCGCCCCTGACCACGATCCAGCAGGACTTCGACGCGGTCGGTCGGCGGGCCATCACCGCTGTCACCCAGGCCATCGACGACACGGTGCCGCACCGCCTGCCACTGGTCGTCCCCAAGCTCGTGGTGCGGCAGAGCACGGCGTCGCCGACAGCCACCTGACCAGCCGACGATCCGACCCCGTCGACGGGCGGGAGCCCCGGCGTGTGGCCGGGGCTCCCGCGACGTACGTGGTGATCGAGGTGTTCAGAGGGTGAAGACGAGGGTGGAGATGCTGCGGGCGCCGACGTTGATGGTGGCCTGACCGCCGTTGACGCTGGTGGGCTGGCTGGCCGCGTTGGCGTTCTGCGAGGTGAGGTAGTGCTCGGCCCGGGTGACGTTCTGCGGGGCCTGGACCACGGCGTTGTTGACCGCGCTGTTGGAGCGGTTGAGGATCACCAGGGTGATCTTCCCGTCGCCCTGGTAGGCGGTCACCTCCAGCGGGGAGGCTTTCGAGCTCTTCGTCAGGGCGACCCGCTGGTAGCCGGGGCGCACGTACTTCGCGTACTGCGAGAAGGCGTACCCGCGCTTGAGGGGTGCGCCGGCGACGGTGCCGAACGCCGATTCGCCGTCACCGATGAAGGAGTAGTAGCGCTTGCCGTACCACCAGATGTAGGCGTTCCAGTTGGCCTCCATCGACTTGTGCACAGTGCGCATGATGTCGTCGAGGGTCTCGTTCCAGACCGCCGCATTGGCGGGGTTGCCCCAGATGTTGGAGCCGCCACCGTCGGCGGCGTGCAGGTTCCACTCGGTCATCCACACCGGCTTGTTGTGCTGCTCGGCCAGCGAGTACGGCCGCAGTCGGCCGGACTCCTCGGTGCCGTAGAGGTGCCCGCCGATGTAGCCGATGTTGTTGCGGGCGGTCGCGTCGTTGAGGGTCGGGTCGGTGAAGTTGTAGTTCATGTTCACCGCCTCGGCCACCATCAGCTTGGTGTTCTGCACCCTGGTGCCCTGGTCGCGGACGAAGGTGCGCAGCTCGGTGCCGCTCCAGTCCATCGAGTCGTAGTCCGGGTGCCAGTCCGGCTCGTTCTGCACCGACGTGACGTCGATGGGTACGCCCTGGCCACGCATGTACTGCACGTAGCTGTTGAGGTGGTTGGCGTAGTCGTCGTAGTAGTCGGTCTTCAGCTTGCCGCCGTTGACCCGGCTGTTGTTGGTCTTCCACGCCGCCGGCGCGGTCCACGGCGAGGCGAGGATCTTCACGTTCGACCCGTACGACTTCGCCGTCTTCAACGAGTTCACGTGCGTCGCCCACTCGCTGGACACCGGCGACAACCCGGTCCGCACGATCGACAGCCCCAACTGGTTGGCACCCATCCCGACCAACGTCTGCGTGTCCGTCGTCGACCAGGCGCTACCCCAGATCGACTGCGCGGCCCCGAATCCGTCGACGGTCTGGTACCTCGTCGCGTTGTTAACAGTGATGTCCGCCGGCCCGGTCGGCGGCGGTGGGTCGGTCGGCGGCGGAGTCGTCGTCGGCGGCGGGGTCGGCTCTGTGTCACCGGTGCAGCCCACCCCGTTCAACGCGAAGGTGGTGGGATCGGGGTTGCTGCCGGTCCAGGATCCGTTGAAGCCGAACGACACCGTCCCGTTGGTCGGTATGGCCCCGTTGTAGCTGACGTTCCTGGCGGTGACCGCGGTGCCGCTCTGCGTCAGTGTCGTGTTCCAGGCCTGGGTGACGGTCTGGCCGGCGTTGTAGTTCCAGGTCAGCGTCCAACTCGTCACTGCGTCACCGAGGTTGGTGATGGCGACGTTCGCGCCGAAGCCACCCTGCCACTGCGACGACACGCTGTAGTCCACCCTGCAGCCGGCGGCTGCGGCTCCCGCCGGCACCGCCATCGCGACGCCTGCGGACGCCACCAGGACGGCGCCGGCCGACAGCAGGGCGACGTTCGTCGCTCTTCTGCTTCTTCTCATTGAAACTCCTCCTGAACTGGTGGTGGTATCCACGCCTCGGGAGGGCTCAGCTCTGGCGGATTTCAGCGATGGTCGGACGGTGAGTAGTTGGGAGCGCTCCCAGGTGCTTGATTCAGAAAGTTAATTCGTCCAACGATCCCTGTCAATGCAACCGACCCTCGGTCGGCGGTCCCGTCAGCGGCCGCAGGCACCGCACGGGCTGCGAGTGCGCAGGTGGTAGTCGGTGGACGCGACGAGCAGGCCCAGCCCGATGACGAGGTACGCCGACATCGCCACCCACAGGAACGCGTCGGAGAACTCGCTGTGCGAGCCCGTCGTCACCTGCACCATGCCCATGCCGAAGTAGGCCACGATGCCCGCGCCGAGCCCGAAGCCGGGTACCAGAAGCGCAAGGCGAGGAATCGTCCGGCCGGCGAGCAGCGGAACCCACCACGGCCAGACCTCACCCCAGTGATGCACCAGCGCCAGTGGCAACATCACTCCGGCCAGCACCAGGCCGATCTCCAGCCCGAGCAGGGAGGCGCTCTGCTCGACGCTGTCGAACCCCACCACGAACTGGGCCGCGAAGCGGGTCACGAGACCGCCCACGGCGACCCACGCGGCCCAGCGCGCCCACCGCGCGGGTGCCGAGCGCCGCGTACCCGGTCGGACCGTCCGGCAACAGGCCGGGCAGTCGCCCCGGGTGCGCCGCTGATAGCGCCCGGTGGCCAGAGCGAGCAGTACCGCTCCGCTGACGCAACCGAGCCGGCTGACGAACGCCAACGGGTCGAAGAACGGGCCGACGGTGAACAGCAGGAAGCCCACCAGCTCCGGCAGCAGGATCGCGGCTGCCGCGACCAGCGCTCCAGCGACAGCCCAGGCGAGCCCCGCAAGCGCTGGCCGCCAGGTCGCCACCCGGTCCAGGGCAACCGCCAGCCCGCCCGCGGCCGCGCACAACGCCACCGACCACCAACCGGTGAAGCCGAGCAGGTCGAGCCCGAGCCGCCCGAACTCCGGAGCCTCACCGACCGTCCAGGCCAGACGCACGCCCCCGTATGCCACGGCCCAGCCGAGCACCGCGTACGTCAGACCATGGACGCTCCGCCCGACGCTCCGTGTCGATGTCGTCATGGACCGATCCTGTCGGCGTCCCAGGGTGGGCGGGCCCCGCTGACAGGGGAAGGCACTCCCTCCCAGGAGGGAAGGGCCGACGGGGCGGGCGGCGGGCGGACTCGGGGGCGGCGCTCACCGTCTTCTCGGCGTCGAGCTTCGCGGCGTTGAGTCCGCGCTGATTCTCGTCTGACATCACCGCACTCCAGGAATGATTGGCGATGCAGATAAGTTGTGTGACAGACGATAGATGCACAACATGATCAGTGAATCAAACGATCGCGTGGATGGTGAGCAATGTCCGACTACGGGCACGAACTCCGGTTTGGGTCGTTCCTGACACCCAGCGTGCACAACCCGGACCAGGTGGTGGCGCTGGCCGAGCAGACCGAGGCTGCGGGGCTGGACCTGGTCACCTTCCAGGACCACCCGTACAACGCGGAGTTCCTCGACACCTGGACACTGCTCAGTTGGGTCGCCGCCCGCACGCAGCGGCTCCAGATCTCCGGGAACGTCCTCAGCCTGCCGCTGCGCCCGCCGGCCGTGCTGGCCCGGGCCGCGGCGAGCCTGGACCGGCTGTCGCACGGCCGTTTCGAACTGGGCCTCGGCGCCGGAGCGTTCTGGGACGGGATCGAGGGCATGGGGGCTCGTCGGCTGACCGCGGGGCAGGGCGTCACGGCGCTGCGCGAGGCGATCGATGTCCTGCGCGGCGTCTGGGACGACACCGCCACCGGACCGCTGCGGTTGACCGGGGAGTACTACCCCGTACCCGGCATGCAGCGTGGCCCGAAGCCGGCACATGACATCGACATCTGGCTCGGCGCGTACCAGCCGAAGATGCTGGCCCTGACCGGCCAGAAGGCCAACGGCTGGCTGCCGACGCTGGAATACCTGCGGTCCCCGGACCGGGTGACCGCCAACCGGCTCATCGACGAGGCGGCCATCGCCGCGGGGCGCGAGCCCCGGGAGATCCGACGGCTGCTCAACCTGTTCACTGTCGACGTCTCCTCGCACAGCCGCGGCTTCCTCCAGGGTCCTGTCGCGCAGTGGGTCGACCAGCTCCTTCCGCTGGTCGTCGAGGAGGGGTTCAGCACCTTCCTGATCGGCCGTGACGACTCACGCCTCATCCAGACCCTCGGGCAGGAGATCGCCCCCGCGCTGCGGGAGGCGGTAGCCAGGGAGCGCGCCGGCGGTGAGGTCGGCGGCGGGCCGACCCGCACAACAGTCGCGTTGGCCGAGCGGCACCCCGCTCTCGACTACGACGCGCTGCCCCCGTCGCTGGTCAGCAGCTCCGTCGAGCCCGGTGACCCGGAGTACGAGCGGGTGCGCCACACCTACAGCCGGCACGGGTCGCCGGCCCTGGTGATCCGTCCGCGAAACGCCGCCGAGGTGGTCGACGCCGTGACGTACGCCCGGACCCAGGACGTCCCCCTGTCGGTGCGCAGCGGCGGGCACGGCATCAGCGGCCGGTCGACGAACGACGGGGGAGTCGTCATCGACATGTCGAGGATGAACAGGGTCCAGGTGCTCGACCGGGCGACCCGTCGGGTGCGGCTCGAACCGGGTGCCCGGTGGGGCGACGTGGCCCAGGCACTCGCCCCGCACGGCCTGGCCATGAGCTCAGGCGACTACGGAGACGTGGGCGTCGGTGGTCTCGCCACCACCGGTGGCGTCGGATACCTGGCGCGCAGGTACGGCCTGACCATCGACCACGTCGTGGCCGCCGAGATCGTCACCGCGGACGGCCGCCTGCTCCGGGTCGACGACGAGCATCACCCCGACCTGTTCTGGGCCGTCCGGGGCGCCGGCGGGAACTTCGGTGTGGTCACCGCGATCGAGCTGGAGGCGTACGAGGTCGACAACGTCGTCTACGCGCAGCTCGTCGCGGACGCGACCGACACCGCCCGACTGCTGCGCCGGTGGGGCCGACTGGTCGAGGACGCGCCACGGGAGTTGACGAGCTTCCTCTCCCTCTTCCCCGGCCGCCGTGGCAACCCCCCGGCTGCCCAGGTGACCCTCGTGTACGCCGGTGACGACGTCGAGGCGGCGCAGTCCGCCCTGAGCCCGTTCCTGGAGATCGGGCCGATCCTCGACCAGCAGGCGCAGCTCGTGCCGTACCCGGCGATCGTCGTGCCGCCGGGCAACCAGCATCGTGGGCAGGGGCTGGAGGACACCCGCAGCGGTCTGTTGCACCACGTCACACCGCAGGTGGCCGACCTCATGGACAACATGATCCATTCCGGCGACGTGATGATCATGCAGGTGCGGTCCGTCGGTGGGGCGGTCAACGACGTCGCCCGGGACACGACCGCCTATCCCCACCGGCAGCAGAACTTCTCGGTGCTCGCCGCCACCGTCCCGGAGCGCCGACCCCAGCTCGACAAGCTGTGGGCCGAGCTGTACCCGCACCTCGACGGCCTGTACCTCAGCTTCGAGAGCGACACCGATCCGGCTCGACTGGTGGATGCCTGGCCCGAGCCCACCCTCGGCCGCCTGCGTGCCATCAAGGCCAGCTACGACCCGGACAACGTCTTCAACCGGAACTTCCCCATCCCACCGGCCGGGGCGGTCGACTAGAGCATGCCGGACAGGTACTCGCGGCGACGCTGCGGTTCGAACTTCTCGATCGCGTACCGCAGCATCACCCGTGGCATCACCCGGTAGCGGCGGGCGAGGAACTCCTCCTCCGCCGCTCTGTCCCGGTTGCCCACCTCGCGCAGCATCCAGCCCACCGCCTTCCGAACGAGGTCGTGCGGGTCGTGCAGGAGCCGGTCGCCGAGCCGGAAGGTCCACTCGAAGTCACCGGCCTTGATGAAGGCGAAGGTCGCCATGACGGCGGTGCGCCGCTCCCACACGAGGCTCGACTCGGCCAACCGGTCCAGGACGCCCCGGTCCCTGTCGATCAGCCAGGGGCCGACGATGTACGGCGCGGACGAGTCCACCAGGTCCCAGTTGTCGATGCGGCTGGTGTTGGCCAGGACGGTGCCGAAGATCCGACACCGTTCCTGCTCGTCGCCCTTGGCGAACTTCCGCACCAGGATGAACAGCGCGGTCAACCGCTCCTCGTGCGCGCCCTCGGCGAGCAGCTTCGTCGTCTCGGCCAGCGACAGGTCGCGCCAGAACCGGGCGGCCACCGTGCGCTGGTCGGGCACGGAGACACCGAGGGCCCGGTCGCCCTCGCCGTACCCGCCGGGAACCATCTGGAGGAACCGGCTCGATGCCTCGGCGCGACGGGGGTCGGCGAGGCTGGCGAGTGCCCGACGCACGTCGACGCTGGTGGCCATGACCGTCGACGCTACCGGGGGTCAGCCCGCGCGGCGTAGGCGTCCGAGCATTCCGTTGAGGTCCTGGACGAACAGGTCGTGGCGGAAGAAGTGCCCACCCGGCACCTCGCGCCACTCGTGCGGAATGCCGGCTCGCGCGAGTGCCGCGCGGAACTCGCGCTGACCGGCAAGGACCTGGGTCTCGTTGACGGTGTCGAACCAGTTGACCGGGTCGGGGGAGGTTCCGGCCGCCAGGAAGATCCGCTTGTTCTGGAAACTCGGAATGCGCTGGACCGGGTTGTCGGCGCTGACCCGGGCCTCGTCCCACAGCGGGATCCCGTAGACGGTGCCTCCACCGAGGTCCAGCGCGGCGGAGGTGGCATTCGCCCAGTGCACGACCAGTCCGAAGTCTCGGCGGAGACTGGCCGGCCCGGAGTGTGAGCTGACCGAGCAGAAGTGGCCGTAGTACTTGGCCGCGTACTTCAGCGCGCCGAAGCCGCCCATCGAGAAGCCCGCGACCGCGCGTCCGTTGTACTCGGCGAACGTCCGGAAGTTCGCGTCTATCCACGGCAGCAACTGGGCGATGTGGAACGTCTCCCAGTTGCGGGGTCCAACGAAGCTGGTCACCGGATTGCAGTACCAGCCGGTCGACGCGTCCGGCATGACGACGATGACCTCCCGGCCGGCGGTCAGACCGACGATGTTGTCCTGTAGGTGGAAGGTGCGGAAGTCCGCGTTGCCGCCGTGCAGCAGGTACAGCACCGGATACCGCTTGCCGCTGGTGTGGTAGCCGTCGGGTAGCAGCACGTTCACGGCCGGATCCCACTCGATGGCGTCGGTGGCGAAGCGGTAGTACTGCAGCCGGCCGCCGTTCTCGTTGCGGTCGACGATGCGCAGGCCGTACCCGTCACCGGCGGCCTGGGCGGCGGACGACCCGGCGAGGGCGCCGCCGAACAGGCCGGAGGCGGCCGCCGCTGCCGAGCCACCGATCAACCGGCGCCGGCTGATCGACGCGGACGGGGGAACGTCGAACATGTGCGGTCTCCCTTGGGTCAGAGGGTGGTTTCGCCGTTTAGGCCGAAGAAGTCGTGCCATTTGGTGGCGCCGAGGAAGGTGGTGCCGGTGGAGAGGCCGACGTGGACGTCGTTGAAGCTGCCCTTGGTGAAGGCGACGATGTCGTGCTTGCCGTCGCCGTTGTAGTCACCCAGGTAGGGGAACTCCCCGGGCAGGCAGAAGAGGTCGTTCCATTTGACTGTGGTGCCGACGAACGAGGTGCCGGTGGACACGGCAGCGTAGACGTCGGCATCGGCGTTGCAGGTGAAGGTGACGATGTCGTCGCGGCCGTCGCCGTTGATGTCCCCGACGCGGGGTTGTTCTGTCCCGACGGCGAACAGGTCGTGCCACGTCTGGGGCGCGCCAAATCCGCTTCCTGTGGAGAGGGAGACGATCACGTCGCTCGCCGTGGGCGGCCCCTGGGTGAAGGTGATGATGTCGTCGCGACCATCGCCATTGACGTCCCCGAGCGCGGGAAACTCGCCGGGGATGGAGAAGTACTCGTGCCACTTGAGGCCGGGGCCGAAACCCGTGCCGGTGGACAACGCCACGTACACGTCGGCGTTGGTGTCGTGGGTGAAGGCGACGATGTCGTCCCGGCCGTCGCCGTTGACGTCGCCGACCGCGCCGACCTCCGCGCCCGGCGCGAACCACTCGTGCCACTTCTGGCCGCCGCCGAAACTGGTGCCGGTGGAGAGGGCCACGTAGACGTCACCGAGAGTGCCGTGGGTGAAGGCGATGACGTCGTCCCTGCCGTCGCTGTTGACGTCGCCGCTGAGCAGGGTCTCGCCGTTGAGGCCGAAGAAGTCGTTCCACTTCACCGAGGTACCGGCGAAGGCGTTGCCGGTGGACGTGGCCACGTAGACGTCGTTGAGGCTGCCCTGGGTGAACGCGACGATGTCGTCACGGCCGTCGCCGGTGAAGTCGGTCGGTGAACCGGCCAGGTACCGACCCCCCGAGCCGCCGGCGTTGACCAGGGAGACGTAGTAGTTCCAGTTCCAGTTCGGCCCCGGATCGGTGTGGTCGTTGCCGGGCAGCTCGTTGTGTCCCTTGATCGACGCACGGGTCTTCGGCAGCCCGTACTTGTCGCAGAGGTAGCGGGTCAGCGCGGCGGACGACCGGTACATGGCGTCGGTGAACCAGGCCGGATTGTCGACGAAGCCCTCGTGCTCGATGCCCACCGAGTAGGGGTTGGCCGAGCGTGCGTGATACGCCGTGTCGCCCTCGCGCACCATCTGGGTGATCTCGCCGTTGCTCGATTTCACCACGTAGTGCGCGCTCACCCCCGCCGACGGGTTCTGGAACCAGCTCACCGTGCCGGCGTAGGACCCCTGGGTCACGTGCACCACCACAGTGGTTATCCGCGCCGATCGGCCGGCCTGGTAGTTGCCGCCGTAGGCGGACACCCAGCGGGCCGGCGCGTACTCCGGCACCGCCGCCGCGACGTTCGCGCCGGCGGTGCCCGCGGGGGCGACTCCCGCGTAGCGGCCGAGTTCGGGTCGGAGCGGTCGCGGCGCGACCCGAACCGGTCCGGCGGCGATTCCGGTACGCAGCAGGTCGTAGACGTGGTCGGCGTAGAGCCGGGCGGTCGACGCGTCGACGGCCGCGCTGTAGCGCGCCACCACTGGATACCAGGCGGAGAGCCGGTCGCGTGCCCCGCCGGACAGCCCCTCGTTGTCGGCCAGGTCGCGGAGCACCGCCGCGCCGCCGCGGATGTTGGCGGAGGTGACCGAGCGCAGGCTGTCGACCGGTTCGCCGGTGAGCGTGGCCGCCCGCTCCAGGCTGTGCTGGGTGGGATTGCTGACCAGGTGCATGACCCCGTACCCGTTGGCCTGACTGGGCAGGCCGCCGTGCCCGTCCAGCCGGGACTCCCCGTAGGCGACGGCGACCAGCAGGTCCCGGGGCACGTCGAACTCGGCGGCTGCCCGGGTGAAGTCGGCGGTGAGCGAGCCGGATGCCGCGGGTCCGGCCGCATCGGCCGGCGCGACCGCGACCTGGCCGGCCAGCGCCGCCGCCAGTAAGAGGGTGCACGTGCGCCTGGTCAGTCGCATGAGATCTCCAATCCGCTGATCACAGCGTCGTCTCGCCGTTGAGGCCGAAGGAGTCGTGCCATCGGGTGGCGCCGAGGAAGCCGGTGCCGGTGGAGGTGGCGACGTAGACGTCGGCGAGGGCGTTCTGGGTGAAGGTGACGATGTCGTCCCGGCCGTCGCCGGTCACGTCCGTGGCGGATCCACCGGCGATGGCGTGGGTGCGGGCCGCCTCGTTGAGCTGGGCTCGGGCGGTGCCGGCCGCCTGGTCGTACCGGTCGGGGAAGCTGGACCGTTGGACGCACTGGGCGACCTGGCCCGCGCTGTATCCGGGGTTGTCGCGGTCGCAGACGATGGCCCGGGCGACCCGGTAGACGACCAGGGTCGCCGCCGGGTCGCGGGTGGCGGGGATGGAGGGGCAGGCCAGGGTGCCGACCGGGTCCGCGTGCGCCGGAGTGGCCGGGACCGTCGTGCCGGCGACGCCGAGGGCCATCAGCAGGGCCAGGAGAATACGTCTCACGCTGCTCCTCGTCGGGTCGGGGATGGTCGACTGATGGCGTCACGGGACCGCCACCGACCGGGGACCGATTGCTGAGAGTTTCTTCAGGGCGCTGATGACTGTCAATGTTCTATGAAGAATTCCTTCAATGGATCGTTCATGGCGGGCAGGTATTGACAGCGGCTGTCGTAGGCGGGTTTACTCGCCCGCAACCGCTGTCCAATCACGCGGCAGGCCATGACGAGTACGACAGGAGAGGGCAGCCATGGGCGTACGTCGTCGCTCGTTGCTCGGCCGCGCCGCCGCGATCGGGGCCGCCAGCGCGGTCGGTTCAGTCGGCGCGATCCTGACGACGGCCGCTCCAGTTCAGGCGGCGGTCTGGAAGAAGCGGCTGACCGGTGCGGACCTGGACACCAGTCGCCGATGGCGGGTGGCCGGCACCGATCTGGGCATCCCCTACGTGCTGGAGAACGGATCCATCGGCTACCTCTTCGGCGACACCTTCGACACGCCGTGGCCCGAGGGCCCGCCCCTGCCGAACGACTGGCGGTCGCCGGTCATGTTGCGCTCGGCCGTCCACCCCGGCGCGCCGGGCGGAATCGTCTTCGACAGCGCCGCACGCGTCGCCGGCAACGGACGGGCACCGGAGCTGATGCACAACGGCCACCACGGCATCGGCATCGACGGTCTGCCCGAGGTGACCGTCATCCCCAACGACGGCATCAGCTTCCCGGAGACCGGTCGGCAGCTCATCTCCTACATGAGCATCGAGAACTGGAACTCCGCCGGCCCGGCCGGGCCGCAGTGGAAGTCCCGCTACGCGGGGCTCGCCTACTCCGACAACGGCAACGACTTCTTCCGTACGCCGCTGAAGTGGTGGAACAGCCCGGACAACAAGGACCCGTTCCAGATGTGGACCATGCAGCGCGACGGAGAGTACGTCTACGTCTTCTCGGTCCGGTCGGGTCGGCAGGACGGTCCGATGATGCTGCGACGCGTCCGGTGGGACCGGCTGTTCTACTCTGAGTCGTACGAGGGCTGGGGCTGGAACGGCACCAACTGGGGCTGGGGGAGACCCTGCACACCCATCCTCACCGGCCGATTCGGCGAGCCGTCGGTGCGCCGGTTGGCCGACGGGACCTGGGTGATGGCCTACCTCAACTGCCAGAACGGATGTCTGGTCACCCGTACCGCGTCCGGGCCCGACCGGGCCTGGACGGGGGAGAAGATTCAGCTGACGGGCTGGCAGGAGCCCGCGCTCTACGGTGGGTTCATCCATCCCTGGTCCAGCCGGAACGCCGACGACCTGCACCTGATGGTCTCGAAGTGGACCCGCACCCCGGACGGCCGCAGCACCGCCTACCACGTCAGCCAGTTCACCGGATCGGTGTGACGGGGCCACTGGCCGACCTCGTCGTGGGTGTGAGTGGGTGATTCAGGGGGTAGGACCACGGTTGCTGACGACCGGCCCGGGCGGTCTGACGCGCGCCCCGGGGGCGCGGCTGCCCAGCATCCGACGTGATTCCGGCCGCGCCGGAATCTTCGTCCCGGCGGACGCCGATCGAGGAGGGCGTACTGCGATGACGCAGCCGACGATGGATCCCGCGGACGCGTTGGCCGAGCTGGGCAAGGTCCGATTCGACGAGGTCAGCCTCGACGACATGCTGCTCCGGATCGCTGAGCTCGCCAAGGCGAGCATCGCCGGGACGGCAGAGGTGACTGTCACGCTGGTTCGGGGTCGGGTCGGCTGGACCGGGGCATCCACCGGCGAGCTGGCCCGTCAGTTGGACGAGTGGCAGTACGAGGAGCACCGAGGTCCCTGCCTGGATGCCTCCGCCAGCGGTGACACCATCTCGGTGCCGGACATGGCGACCGAGGAGCGCTGGCCGGTATGGGCGGAGAGGGCTCGCGCCGCCGGGGTGGGGAGTTCCCTCTCCATCGGGCTTCCCGTCCAGGCATCGGTCGTCGGCGCGTTGAACGTCTACAGCGATTCGGTGAACGCTTTCGACCCGCCCTCGATCACCAGCGCGGAGGGCTTCGGCGCGTACGCGGCGGTGGCACTGGCCAACGCACACCTGTACGAGAACGCCGCCACGCTGGCGGCCCAGATGCAGGAGGCGATGCGCAATCGGGCGGTGATCGAGCAGGCCAAAGGCATCATCATGGGGAGCCGGCGGTGCTCGTCCGAGGAGGCGTTCGCACTGCTGTCGAAGATCTCCCAGGACACCAACCGGAAGGTGCGCGAGGTCGCGGAGTCCCTGGTCGCCCAGGCGGAGGGCAGGACCCAGCGGTGAACGCACCCGCCGCTCCTCGTCGAGCCGGTCGTTGAGCATGGCGCCCCCGCCCCCGCCCGGCAGCGTCCGGGCGAGCGGATTGAACATGCCTCTCCTTGTCGGGGGGACGGTGGCCGTGCCGCCTACGGTTGGCCGGCGACGGACGGGCCGAGAGGCCGACGCGGCGGTGCGGCACGGCGGGGCAGGGGTGGGACCACGCCGCTGAGGCGAGCACCGGTCGGTGTGGATGTGCCGTGAAGGTGGAGATACCCCAGCACGCCGGCCACGTCGAGCACCCGGAGGACGAACGGCGAGGGGTCGCGAAGCGTCAGCCGACCGCCGGCCTGGGCGGCCAGGTGGCCGGCGTGGAGCAGGGCGCTGACGGCGTGCGCGCCGAGGAAGCGGACCGCCGCGAGGTCGACGACCACCAGTGGCGTGGGCGTGCGGCAGAGGACCTCCACCAGCTCGGTGAGCAGGTGGGCGTTGCTCATGTCGATCTCGCCGACGACCCTGATCTGGCTGACGGCGCCGTCACGGCTCAACGACAGCGACATGATGGGCCGGTCCGGGCCGTACTGCGGGTCGGGTCCTGAAGACCCGAATGCGGAATCCTGGTCGGTCACACGATGCCTCCGCCCTCGACGAGGGTGGCCGCCCGCCGCGTGCGTGCCGAGGCGAGGTGACCACTGGAGGGCGCGTGTCTTGACCCGGACAAGGACCCTACCCGGGGGGTTGAGGCTCAAACCAACCCGGCACCCGCCGGACGACAAATTGTGGGCCGGCGGCATGTGGGGGTGTAGCGGAGCGCCCGGGGGGTAGGGCCCGCACATGCTGAAGAGAGCGGTGTGGCAGGGACTGGCGGCGGGTCTGGCCGGGACAGCGGTGATGACGGCCGCGGAGAAGATCGAACAGCGGCTGACCGGTCGACCCGACTCCTATGTTCCGGCCCGGGTTCTGGCACGGCTGACCGGCCTGCCGGAATCCTCCGGGCAGCCGCCCCGGTGGCAGAACCTGGCAATGCACTACGGCCAGGGCGTGCTGGTCGGCGTGCTGCGCAGCGTCATGGCGCAGGCCGGGTTGCGGGGCGTCTGGGCGTCGACGATGTTCACCGCGCTGCGCCTGAGCAACGACCAGATCCTGGAGAACGCCACCGGCGTGGGGGCGCCGCCGTTCACCTGGCCCCGCTCCGAGCTCGCCATCGACGTGTTGCACAAGTCCATCTACGCGTTCGCCACCGGAGCGGTGGCCGACGCGCTCGCCGCCCGCGACGGGGCGGGTCCCGGGCAGCGGCACGCGGCGCTCCGTCCCGGTCGTCACTCGGACGTCGGACCGCTGCCCCGGACAGCCTGGGCGCGGAGTGCTTAGCTGAACGGATGATCACACCCGTTCCCCTCGGTACCTGGCCGACGCCGCTGGAGGCCGCGCCCCGACTCGCTGCCCTGCTGGGGCTGGCCGAGCTCTGGTTCAAGCGTGACGATCTCAGCGGCCTCGGTGGGGGTGGTAACAAGATCCGCAAGCTCCGGTACACCTGCGCGCAGGCGATGGCCGTCGGCGCCTCCACTGTCATCACCTCAGGGGCGCCGCAGAGCAACCACGCCCGCCTCACCGCGGCCGCGGCCGCGCGGCTCGGCCTCTCCTGCGTGCTGGTGCTCGCCGGCCCGCCCTCGGAGACCAGGCGGGGAAACCTGCTGCTCGACGAGTTCGCGGGCGCGGAGATCGTCTGGAGCGGAGGCCGTCCGCCCGCCGAGGTGGCGGCGGCTGAGGGAGAGCGACGATCGGCGTACGTCATCCCGTTCGGCGGCACCTCTCCCGCGTCGGTACAGGGTTATGTGGACTGCGGTAGGGAGCTGCGGGCCCAGTTGCCGGACGCCGACGGCGTCGAGGTCGTGACGGCGCTCGGGTCCGGCGGGACGATGGCCGGCCTGGTGCGGGAGTTGGGCGTGCGGCGGGTGGTCGGCGTGGATGTCGGCGCCGTGCCGGACCCACGGGTGACGGTCGCCGGGCTGCTCGCCGGCGAGGTGGAGCCGGGGGAACTGCGGATCGACGGCACCCAGGTGGGGGCGGGGTATCGCACGCTGACCGACGCCGCTCGCGACGCGCTGGAGGTGACCGCGCGTACTGAGGGGGTCTTCCTCGACCCGACGTACACCGGTCGGGCGATGGCGGCGCTGCTGGCCGGCAGCTTCCCGCGCGGCGACCGGGTCGTCTTCCTGCACAGCGGCGGGCTGCCGGGGCTCTTCGGCCACCCCGAGCTGTAGGGCGCCGGCCGGGCACGCACGGCGGTGCCCTCGGACGCCGAGGGCTGAGCCGTGGGCATGTGTCGGCGCCGAACGGGTACGCCGCCGTGGCCCCGGGGGCCGGCGGAACGCCCAGGCTGACCGCTCTCCAAGCAGCCGAGGAGCACCGACATGCCAATCGCGGGGCGGGCCCGACTCACGCCGACGGTCTCCCTGGTGCTGCTGGCGTCCATCCTCGTGTCGTTCCTGGCCGCGTCGGCGGCTCCGACCCCGCTCTACGGTACGTACCAGGAACGCTGGCACTTCTCGCCTGTCACCACCACGATTGTGTTCGCCGTCTACGCCCTCGCGGTGCTCGCTTCGCTGCTCACCTTCGGCAAGTTGTCCGACCACGTCGGTCGGCGGCCGGTGCTGGGCGTCGCGATCGCGGTGCAGATGCTCGCGCTTGTCGTCTTCATCTTCGCCAACGGCGTTGCGTCCCTCCTGGTCGCCCGACTCGTGCAGGGTCTGGCAGCCGGGGCCGCCACCGGCGCCGTGGGCGCCGCCATGCTCGACATCGACCGTGCCCGTGGCACGCTGGCGAACTCTCTCGCCCCCGGTATCGGAACCGGAAGCGGGGCCCTGCTCTCGGCGTTGCTCATCCAGTTCCTGCCCGCGCCGACGCGACTGGTGTACGTCGTGCTGCTCGTCATCCTGCTGATCCAGGCCGTCGGAGTCGCGCTGATGCCGGAGACGGTGAGCCCGATGGGCGGGGCCCGCCGCAGCCTCCGGCCGGACATCGCTCTGCCCCGTCCGGTGCGCAAGCCGGTCCTGGTCGTCGTGCCGGTGCTCTTCGCGGTCTGGGCGCTGGCCGGGTTCTTCGGCGCGCTCGGCCCAGCGCTCGTCCGCAGTCTCATGAGCACGTCCATCGTGATCGGCGGTCTCGTCCTCTTCGTCTTCGCCGTCTTCGGGTCCGCAGCCGTTCTGATACAGCGCAACACCGCCGCGCGGACCGTGATCCTGACCGGGATCACCGCGCTCATCCTGGGCATGGTGGTCACGTTGGTGTCGGTCATGGCGAAGTCCGTCCCGGGCTTCTTCGTCGGCCTCGCGCTCGGGGGCGTCGGCTTCGGCAGCGGCTTCCAGGGCAGTCTCAAGACGGTCATGCCGCTGGCCGAGGCTCACCAACGTGCCAGCGTGCTGTCGGTGCTCTACGTCGTCTGCTACGTCGGCTTCGGTCTGCCCACGGTGATCGCCGGCTTCCTCGTGGTCTACGCCGGCGGCCTGCCGAGGACCGCCGACGAGTACTCGGTCGCCGTCATCCTTCTCGCCGTGGTCGCCCTGTTGGGGGTGCGCAGGGCCACCAGGACAACGCCGGGGTGATGCCGGAGAGCCGGGGTCGAGCAGTAACGCAGTCAGTAGCGTGATGATCAGGAAGGGAGCGGGGGATGAGCCCGAAGGTTGACCAGGGAGACGCGGGCGCGACATCGCGCATCGAGAGCCTCGACGTCAAGCTCGAGGTGATCGTCATCCCGGTGTCGGATGTCGACCGGGCGAAGGCATTCTACGAACGGCTCGGATGGCGACTCGACCAGACGCCGCCCGGCATCGTCCAGCTGACTCCGCACGGCTCCGCGTGCTCCGTGCAGTTCGGCCCCGGGCTCACACCGGCGGCACCCGGCTCGGCCATGGCGTACCTGATCGTGTCCGACATCGAGGCGGCCCACGACACCCTCGTCGCCGCCGGTGTCGAGGTCGGTGACGTCTTCCATGTCAGCCCGGACGGCCCGGTCGACGGGCCGGACCCGCAGCGGCGCAGCTACTTCTCGCGTGCCACGCTGCGCGACCCGGACGGGAACACCTGGCTGATGCAGGAGATCACGAGCAGGCTTCCCGGGCGCATCGAGGGCGGCCTCACCTCGTTCGGCTCCACGAGCGACCTGGCGAGCGCGCTTCGGCGCGCGGCCGCCGCGCACGGTGAACACGAGAAACGTACGGGCGAGCATGACGACAACTGGCCCGACTGGTACGCGGCGTACATGGTCAGCGAGCAGTCCGGGGCCAAGCCGCCCGAGTGAGCTACGCCCATGCGCGGAACCTACTGATCGACGTGCTGCCGGTGAGTCACCTGATGACTCACCGGCAGCACCGTCTCCGCTTCGGAGTGCGCGCCGCCACCCGCTGCGCGCTGTTCGTACGGGCGATGTACGCGAGTTGTACGCCGAGCGCCCTACCATTCCCCCGGACGCGATGATCTTCGATCCAAGCGGCACCGCCGGGTTCAGAGCCGAATCGGGCGTGCCGTGCCTCGTCGCCGGGGCGCGGTTCCCCGGCCGCCGGTAGGGAGGAGACCTCGATGACGAGTCCTGGTGCGGGCGGTGCGGTGCCGTGACGCGGGTACGGTTTCACGCCCTCGGCCCGCTTCACGCCGAGGTCGGCAGAGAGTGGCTCGACCTCGGGCCCGTCCGGCAACAGGCGGTCTTCGCGATCCTGCTGTTCAACGCGGACCGTGTGGTCACACCGGCGTCGATCCTGCAGGGCGTCTGGGGCGGCCAGATCCCGGCGACCGGCGCCAAGCTGATCCCGCCGTACATCTATCGCCTGCGACGCGCGCTTCAGGCGGCGTGCGGAGGCCCCGACGACCCTACGATCGACAGTTCCCGGATCGGCTACCGGCTGCGTCTCGGTTCGGCCCGCACCGACGTCGCGGACTTCGACGAGGCGATGGAACGGGCCGCCGTGGCCGAGGCGTCCGGCGACCTCGCCGGGGCGGCGGCGCTACTGGCCGAGGCCGAGCAGAGTTGGGCGGGCGAACCATTGGCGGGCCTGACCGGCCCGTACGTGGAGAGCCGTCGACAGCACCTGCTCGAACGCCGCATAGTCTGCCTGGAACACCGGCTGGAACTGCACCTGCGGCTGGGCGACTGCCGCCGGGCGATCCCCGCGCTCACCGCGTTGCAGACGGAGTATCCGCTGCGGGAACGGCTGGCGATCATGCTGATGACCGCCCTGTACCAGACCGGCAGGCAGGGCGAGGCGATGGATGTGTTCGGGGCCTTCCGTACCCGCCTGGCCACCGAGTTGGGCGTCGAGCCGACCCCGGCGTTGTTCGCCGCGTACACCTCGATGTTGCGGGGTGACCTGGGCCCGGCCGTCGGGGCCGGGCCGTTTTCCCGAAGGACCCGCCCGGGGCCCACGGCCACCCGCACCTGTCGGCCGAGGCGCTGACCACGCGCTGGGGCGTGGGGCCGGTCGACACCGTCTCCGGCCGCTGTAGCCGGTGGTCTCACTCAGGCGGGGTCACCGGGCGGGAGTGGCCGGGCGCGACGCGTACCAGCAGTTGCCGCACCACGTCCGCGGCGGGGTCGCCCAGGTCGTCGTAGATCCGGATGGCCCGCAGCCATGCCTCGGCAGCGGCCGGAGGGTCCGCCATCGCCTCGCGCGCCTCGCCGAGCCGGACGAGGGTCAGCCCTTCGTGATACCGGTTGGCCGATTCCTGGAAGCGTTGGACGGACTGCTCGTAACAGACCGCAGCTCTGGCCGGGTCACCGAGCCGGTGGTACGCGAAGCCCAGACTGTCCAACGTCGCGGCCTGCCCGACGCGATCGTCGATCGCCTCCTGTTGGGCCAGCGCCTCGGCGCAGTCGACGACGGCCTGCTGGTAGTCACCGATCAGGGCGTGCAGGTAACCCTTGACGTTCAGCGCGCGCGCCTCCGCGTACCGGTTGCCGATGAGCTGCGACACCCGCAGCGCCTCGGCGCTGTGCTTGAGCGCCTCGTCCAACCGGCCGTACTGGGTGCAGTGCTCGGTGTACTGGCGCAGGATCAGCGCCAGGCTGTCCAGGTCCTCAAGCTGTTCGTACAGTTCCAGCGCCCGCTGAACGTGGTGCTCGGCCGCGTGCTGGTCGCCGAGCCGCATGAGCGCGCGGGCGAGCATCCGGCTGGCCTGCGCCTGCGCCCGGACGTCGCCGATCCGCTGCGCCGCCGCGAGTGCCGCCTGCTGGGCTGCGAGCTGTTCCTGGAACATGCCTCTGGGCGCGAGGTACGCGGCCAGAGCCCAGGCGAGCTGGCAGGCGTACCGCTCGAAGCCGGTCTCCGCGGCCTGACGTAACACCCGCAGCAGGACGGGGTGCTCGGCGTGGAACCAGGCCGCCGCGACGACCCGATCGGGCATCGGCACGTGCACGTTCGCCGGCATCGGTGGTTCCAGCTCGATGGGTGTCCAGGTCGGCTGGAGCAGCACCGCGCCGGGGTGCGCGCTGTGCAGGTAGTGGTCGTGCATCCGGCGCGCGGCGACCTGTCGCTCCTCGGCCAGGTCGGATGCCTGGGCCAGTTCGGCGGCGTACGACCGGAGCAGGTCGTGCAGGGCGTACCGCTCGGGTAGGTGCTCGGTCAGCAGGTGCAGCCGGGTCAGCTCCTTCAGTAGCGGGGTGACCGCCGCCCGGGGGCGGCCGAGCAGCGCGGCGGCGGCGTCTCCGGTCAGGTCGGGGCCCGGGTGCAGGCCCAGCAGGCGGGCCGCCTCGGCGCTCAGCGCCCGGTACGACCAGGAGAAGATCCGGCGGACGTCCCCGTCGGCCAGCTGCTCGAGGCGGGACTCGGACTGGCGGAGTTGGGCCGCGACGGCGTCGATCGGGAAGGTGGACCGGGCGGTCAGCCGGGCTGCCACGATGGACAGGGCGAGCGGGAGGCGTCCTGTCGATTCGATCACCTCGCTGGTCGCCGCCGGTTCCGCCGCCACCCGGACGTCACCGAGTCGGCTGCGGAGCAGCCGCGTCGACTCGGCGGTGCTCAGCACCTCCAGCGTCAATGGTCGGGCGCCCTCGGCCACCGCGAGGCTGCTGAGCTGGTCGCGGCTGGTCACCAGGACCGCACACCGACCCACGCCGGGCAGCAGCGGGCGCACCTGGTCGGCGTCGCGCGAGTTGTCGAGGACGACGAGCATCCGACGCGAGGCGAGCACGCTGCGGTACAGCCCGGCCCGAGCGTCGACGCTGCTGGGGATACGGCCGACAGGTACGCCGAGCGCCTCGAGGAAGTTGACCAGGGCATCGGCGGGGGATACCGCGTCCGCGTCGTCGTAGCCTCGGAGGTTGACGTACAACTGGCCGTCGGGAAAGCGGTCGGCGGCCCGGTGGGCCCAGTGCAGCGCGAGCGTCGTCTTGCCCACGCCGGCCATGCCGCTGATGGTGACGATGTCCACGGTGGCTTGTCGTGCGGATCGGGCGCCGAGGGTCGCGTCGAGGAGGTCGAGCTCGGCGCTGCGCCCGACGAAGCCGGGCAGGGCGAGTGGCAGTTGCCGGGGGCGACCCGGTGCCGCGCCAGCCGACGCGCCGTCGACCGGCCCGGTCGTCGCGGCCTGCTGGCTGAGGCGGTGGTGCAGGATGTCGTCGTGCAACCGGGTCAGCTCGGGGCCGGGGTCCATCCCGGTCTCCTCGGCCAGCGCACGTCTGGCCTGCTGGAAGGCTGCCAGTGCCCCGGCGATGTCGCCGATCTGGTAGAGGCCGGTCATGAGTTGGGACCAGGCCCGTTGCCGCAGTGGGTGACGGTCGAGCAGTGCCCGCAGTCGGGGGATCACCTGGGCGGCCTCGCCGAGCGCGAGCCGCGCTGCGGCGTGGTCCTCCTCGGTCAGCAGACGCCGCTCGGTGATCCGCGCGACCCGGCCGGTGAGGAGCCGGGGCAGCGGCAGCCCGGCGAAGGCCGACCCCCGCCACATGCCGAGCGCGCGGGCCAGCTCCGGCTGCGCCGTCGCCGGG
>NZ_JBEYSL010000023.1:0-27426 GCF_040642735.1 Micromonospora sp. NPDC047753
ACGTCACTCCATTGACGAAGCTCGCCGCGGGTGACAGCAGGTACGCGACCGCCTCGGCCACCTCTTCGGCCCTCCCGATGCGGCCCACCGGGTGCCCCGTCGACGTACATCCGCATCCGACGGTGGGCGGACATCTCGGTGAGGTTGGAGAGTTTGGCCGGCGGTACGGCCGGGCGGGCCTCGACGAAGGCGCTGGGCTCCGCGTGCTGCCCGTGGTGGTAGGCGTCCGCCATCCACCAGCCCAGCCGGAGTGCGGTGACGATGCAGGCGCGCTCGTCGCGGATCAGCGGGTACGCGTCGTCGCGGCCGATCTCGTCCGTCGACGCGCCGTTCTCCGCGCCGGCGCGGTGCAGTGGTGACATCTCCCGCTGCCCTCCCGCCCGGCCGATCGACGGTTGATCATTCGAGCGTACGACAATAGATAGTCGCATATGACGGCTTTGGCGGGTTTGACGACCGTAGAGGGCGAAGGGCCACGCCGGGCGTGCCGGCGCGGCCCCTCGTGCGGGATGCCCAGGTCAGGAGGGATCTGGCAGGACGATCGTGATCTTCTTGTTGGCGCCGTCACGAAGAGCGACTCCACGCGCGGAGGCGAGGTCGGAACCCCCGTACCAGCCGCCGACCCATGGCGGATTCGGCACGTACCGGACCTTGACCGACTGGTCGGTCAAGCCCTCGATGACCCGCTGGCCGTTGAACGAGTACTCCTTGACCAGATCCCCGGTCCGGGCGTTGTAGACCTCACCCGCGAACCAGCCGTTGTACGGCTGGCCGTCCGCCGATGTCACGGCGAAGCTCAACCGGGGGCCGGTCTTGCCGAGCGAGATGTCGGCGACGCCCGGCAGGTCGGTTCCGGCCCTGGTCGTCGCGGCGGTCTTACGGTCCGAAGCGTTGCCCGTCCACACCGCCGCATACGATTCGATGTAGTCGTAGTAGTGCGAGAACTCCAGCGGCCAGTCGTACGGGCCGAGGTTCGGCACCGTGTAGGTGCCGTCGGAATCGGCGCAGAACGGGCCAACCCCGGGCGCGCCGGACCCCTGACGTGTCGGCAGGACCGCCGCGCATCCGTTGGTGAGGGGCTGGCCGGTTTCGGTGTCCCGAATCGTGCCGGTGATTCGGGCCGCCGGGTCCAGCTTGACGGTTGGCACGGTGCTGAGCAGACCGGCCTGGCCGTCGACCCGCAGCGCGTCGTACTGCCGGCCGACGCCCCCACGGCGTCCCACCCACTGCATGCCGTGCACCTCGTCGGCGGGTAGCGCCAGCAGGGTGTACTCACCCGGCTTCAACTCCCCGATGCTGACCCGGCCCTGCTCGTCGGTGTAGTTGAGGCCCCATTCGCACGTGTCGCTGTCCACCGAGCCGAAGGTGAGCGACAGTGCCGCGACACAGACGTTCGGGACCGGAGCTCCACTGGCCCGGTCGACGACGGTGGTGGTGATCGCGGTGGTCGGACGGAGGGCGACCTCGACCGTGGTGATCTGACCGAGGGTCACCTTGACGTTCTTGACCTCCTGCGCGGCATGGAGGCCGTCCGAGGACCGCAGTTCCAGGGTAAACGTCCCCGACTCCAGGTTTGCCAGGCGGATCCGGCCGTCGGTGGCGCCGCACTGCTGGTCGTACGGGCGGACCCCCGCGCAGTAGGCGTTGACCGGCCCGCCGCTGACCGCGTCGGTCGCGAGCACCTCGACGACGCCGGGCAGGAGCATCTGCTCCTCCGGCGTCGTCGTGGTGACACCGGAGGCAACGGTCACCACGTCGGCCGTGGAGTAGCCGAGCTTCTGGTGCGACCACTGGAACCGGCCGAGAAAGCCATACTGGATCTTGTAGGTGCCGACCGGGACGGAGGCGAACCGGAAGTTGCCGTCCGCGTCAGACACGACCTGTCCGCCGCTGGCACCTTCGGTGGTGAAGAGGTTGACCGTGACGTTGCCGGGCTTCTCGGTCACCACGTGGCCGGTGATGGCGCCAGTGTCGGGCTCCACGGCCTGCGCCGGAGTCGCGGCCAGAGTGGCGACGAGAGTGAGCGTGGTCGCCGAGGCGAGCATGAAGACTCTGCGGGCGGGTGTGATCATCGTTCCCCGTTCAGGCGGAGGGTGTGGCGCAGCCGTCGGATTCTGGCCGATGCTGCGCTTCGCTCGAAACGGGGCCGCCGCCGTCAGTGCAAGTCACTACGATCCGAGCGGTCGCCGCCGTTCTGCTGGCGACCGTACAGGAGGAACTCCACTTGAGATCTGTAAGCCGCGGCCTCCGGCTGGGCGGGCGTATGCCGGTGTTGGCTGCTGTCGCCACACTGGCGCTGGGAGCCGTCGTCCTCTCGGCCGGTCCGGCTAACGCCGCCGAGCCCCATCACGTGTTCACACCCTCGTTCCTCGCCTACACCGACTCCACCACCCCGGACAGCGCGGTCTTCTACCCCAGCGGGGGCGACATCCCGGTCGGGTCGTGGCGGGACGACGCCGGCACCACGCACTCCTCCCGCATCTATGTCACGTTCGACATCGGCGGGATCTACGTTGGTCGGCTGAGCCAGGCGACCCTCGTCGGGCGGGAGAGCCGCGCCAACGACTGTGCGCGCCCACGCGCCACCGTCGCCCAGGCAACCGCCGCCTTCACCGGTGAGAACAGTTGGTCGCATCCGCCGGCCACGGTCGGCAAGGCGGTCGCCGCTACCGCCGAGGGCGGTGAGTGTGCCTCCTGGCGGACCACGTGGGACTTGACCGCCGCGTTGACCAAGGCTCTGAGCCGGGGTGAGCGCCAACTCACCACCGAGCTGCGGATCCCCAAGCGGAACGAGGGGGATGTCTCCTACGGCCGCTGGCTGGAGAGCAACGAGTTCCGGTTCGAGGTTGAGCTGACCAACACCGCTCCGCTCAAGCCGACCAGGCTCTTCAACGCCAACACCGACACCCCCTGCGGTCCGGAGTACTTCGCCGGATCGGAATTCAGCGCGTACGCCAACATGACGGACCGGGACCGGGACCCGTACGACGAGCTGACCGCCGAGATCGAGTTTTGGCCGCTCGCCGACCCGTCTGCGGTCACGCCTGTCAGCCCCGGCGTTTCCAGCGGCCCCGACGGTCTCGACGCTGTTGCTCAGATGCCGGTGGCCTCGCTCGCCGACGGGGAGTATGCCTGGCACGCCCGGACCTACGACCAGCGCGCCTGGTCACCCTGGAGCGATCCGTGCCGCTTCACAGTGGATCGCACCAAGCCCGCTGTTCCGCCGACAGTCGCCTCCCCGGAGTATCCGGAGAATCCGGCGAACCCGACCGGCAGCCGTGGAACCGAGGGCACCTTCCTGTTCACGTCGCACGGCGTCCCGGACGTGGTGAGCTTCCGGTACGGCGACAGCCAGTGGGGTCTCTACAACCAGGTGCCAGCCGACCAGCTCGGCGGCGCGGCCACCATCCGGTGGCGGCCTCGCGACGCGGGCGAACAGACGCTGTACGTGGCAAGCGTGGATCGCGCCGGCAACAGCTCTCCGGTGCGGGCCTACACGTTCAACGTGCGCGACCTCAACGTCAACGCGTGGTCGACAGTCCAGCATCCCGACCCTTCCGGCGACGGAATGGCGGTCACGATGCGCTTCAGCACCCAGCCCGGCAACGGCATCACCACCATCGCCTACCGGGTCGACGGCGGGTCGGAGCAGTTGGCGACAGTGGGAGCCGACGGGGTCGCCGAGCCGGTCCTGGCACCCCTCAAGGGCGGTGAGCACCAGCTCAGCTACGTCGGCCGGAGCGCATCCGGCGAGCCGGGGTACCAGCAGGAGACGACATTCTTCGTCGACGATGGGCCCACCATCACCTCGGACGGCGTCTATCCGATCGAAGGCTCCGGCGGTGGCGTCGGTGCCCCCGGCGTCTTTACGGTCTCTCCGGCGGTGACCAAGGGCGCCACCTCGGTGCGGTGGTTCGACAGTGTCGACAACAACCCCAGAGTGGTTCCGCTGGCCGCCGACGGCAAGGCCAGGATCACCTGGACGCCCACCACGGCCGGCTGGACGTATTTCTGGTTCACCGTCGAGTACGCCGACGGCAGCGTGTCCAGTTACCGGTCGTTCTCGGTCACTGTCAACTGATCCGACGCGGGGGTGCGGGAACGCACCCGCACCCCCGGGTGAGGTTCTCCACCAGGGTCAGGGCTTCCGGGCCAGCAGGCCACGCGGTCGGATCGAGAGCACCGGCTCGGCCGCACCACCCTCGGCGCGCAGGATGTGGTTCGCGGCCATGATCCCGGTCGCGGCCGAGCGTTCCATCAACGCGCTCGGGAAGTCCGTGGCGATGCCGTCGCCGGCCAGGTAGAGGCCGGTCGCGTCGGTGCGTACCCCCGGTCGCCAGGCGTGGCTGCCCGGCGTGAAAGCCGGCGCCTGCGCCTCCACCCGGGCCCGCAGCTCGCGGACCCGCAGCTCGCCGGCCTCCGGCCAGAGCGCGACCAGCTCGCGGCGCATCCGCTCGGCCAGTTCCTCGGCCGGCACGCCGGGCTCGCAGGCGTACGCGTGCAGCTCGACGACGGAGCCGCCGGTCTGCTGCGCCCAGCGCCGCGACTCGTTCTCCAGCCGGTGGTAGAGCGTCACCGAGTCCAGAGTGGGCTGACGGGACACGCCGCTGAACACCGCCCGCTCGGCGGCCACGTCCCCGTCACACCAGTACCGCGCCACCGCGTACGGCGGGCCGGGGGTGCCGAAGGCCGGCATCCGTGCCGCCAGCTCGGGTGCCTGCTCGGCCAGGTCCGGGGAGGCCGCCACCAGCGCGGCGAGCGCCGGCGGGTCGACGGCGAGCACGACGTGACCGGCCGGATGGCTGCCGCCGTCGGTGGTCGTCACCCGCCACCCCTCGGCGTCGCGGTGCACCCCGGTCGCGGCGCAGCCGGTGAGGACCCGGCCACCGTGCTTCTCCACGTGCCGGGTCAGCGGCTCCCAGATCGCCGTGGCGTAGTCCTCGTCGGGGCAGTCGAAGGCCAGCCCCTCCGGGTTGCCGAGCAGATAGAAGTGGAACTGGGCGACCATCTCGGCGGCCGACATCTCCGCCTCGTGGTTGAAGAACGAGTGCGAGAAGACCTCGAACAGCATCGCCCGAGCCCGGTCCGGCAGTCGCAGCGACGCCAGCAACTCGTCGGCTGTGGTGTCGTCCAGGTCCGCGTAGGTGCGCACCGGGTCGTAGCTGAGCAGCGGCAGCGCCGCGTCCCGGTCCATCAGTCGCAGGTCGGCCAGGCGCAGGCTGGGGCTGCGCAGCAGCAGCGCCAGCAGGTTCGCCGGTGGCGCGGGCGGCAACCTGCCGAACTCCTCGGTCGGCCACTGCTCGCTGAGAATCGGGTAGCCCGGAATCGGCTTGAGGAAACCCAGGTCACTGTCGATCCGGCGGAGGATGGACCGCCAGTTGTAGTACTGCCGGAAGAACGCGTGGAAGCCGTGCTCGTTCTGCTGACTGCCGTCGGCGAGCGCCTCCGGCCAGGCGCCCAGCCGACCACCGAGGGTGGGTGCCGCCTCCATCACCGTGACCGCCACACCCCGCTCGGCCAGCACCACCGCCGCCGACATCCCGGCGATGCCGCCACCCACCACCAGCGCCGTGGTCGGTCGCGGCACCCGGTTGGCGCCACCGCCGCCCGGGTCCACCTGGTGCTGCCGTACGCCGATCAGCCGACCTACCACTTGCGACAGCGCCATGGGCCCAGTCTGCCCCACCTCGGCTCAGTCGGCTGGCAAGCAACGGCGGGGACGGTCGGAGGCCGGCCAGACGTACTCCAGGTCCTCCGGCACGTCGTCGCCGAACAGCGGGCGGTAGTGCGCCGGGTCCTTGCGCAGCAGCGACGAGCGGTGACTCAGGTGCAGGTCGTCGCGGCCCAGCCACGGTGGCAGCTCACCCGCTCGGGCCAGCTCGTCCTGGGTGCGTACGACGTCGGCCCCGCAGGCGTCGGCGAGGTCGACGGTCATCGTGGTGGCGCAGGTGTCGGCCCGCCCCGGTTCGGTCCAGACCGCGCACATGTCGAGGCCGTAGCGGACGAGCGCCTCCTCATACCCGGCCCACATCTTCACGGCCGGGTGGTTGCGCCAGCCGTACCCGGGTCGGGTGAGCCCGCGCAGCACCTGGATGGCCTCCACCCGCTGCTTGCCGAGCCGCTTCTGGTCCAGCGTGCGGGCGCTGGCCAGGAAGCCCGGGTACGGGAGGAACGTCTGCATGCCGCTGCTCTACCCGTCGCCGGGGCGGACATACCTGGCCCCGGGATGATCCGGACGGGGTCGCCCAGGGTGGCTGTGCTGATTACGATCCGGGCATGGCGGAGCCGTGGCGGGACCGGGCGCGACGGGCGGTCGAGTGGAACTGGCGACTACGGTCCGTCGGTGATCCGCGCCCGCACTACGTGATCTGTGGCAAGGACGCGCTCGCCTACTACGTGGCCCGGGCGATGCTCGAATCCGAGCTGCCGGTCGGTGGGGCCCGGGTGACAGTCGTGGTGCCGGAGCGTTACCGCAGCAACGGGCCGGACGTCGCCGGGCTGCGTGGGATCCGGGTGGTCCGCTCGGACCGGCTTGACGTGGCCACCTTCGAGGCCGCCGGTCTGGCCGGCGCGACCGGGCTGGCCCTGTTGCACCAGGACGACGTGGGCAACCTGCACGCCGCGCTCTGCGCCCAGGCCGTCGACCAGCGGGTCCGCCAGGTGCTGCGGATGTTCAACGGCACCCTCGCCGACGGCGTGCGCAAGCTGCTCAAGGCCCCGGTCGAGGTGCTCTCCGACGCCGAGATGGCCGCGCCGGCCTTCGTGGCCGCCGCGCTCAACGAGGTCGACCCGAGTTCCTTCCAACACCGGGACAAGACGCTGCGAGTGGCGCGTCGGGCCGACGTCCGACCGCAGGACGTGGTCTGCGCGTTGGCGCACCTCAGCGAGGCGCGGGGGGTGGAGCTGCTGCCGGCCCAGCAGGCCGGCGCCGACCTGGTGCTGGCCGAGGCGACCGGTCAGCCGCCGGGCACCGAGGTCGCCGCCCGCCGGTTGGTCCGGGCGCGTCGGCGGCGTCGTCCGATCTCGGTGGTGGTGGGGGCGGTACGCGGCTTCGCCACCCGCAAGATCGGCATTGCGGTGATGGTGGTGCTCGCGCTGATCGCGGTGCTGGGAGCACTGATCTCCCGGGCCGAGGACGTCTCTCCGCTGGAGGCGCTGTACCTGACGCTGGTCACCACGCTCAGCGGCGCCGACCCGGACACCACCAAGGCGGCGGATGCCCAGATCATGCAGGTGGTGCTCAACCTGGCCGGGTTGGCGCTGATCCCACTGATCACCGCCGTCGTGGTGGACGGCATCGTCAACGCCCGACTGGCCCTGCACACCGGCCGCCTGCAACCCGCGCGGGTCGGGCACGTGGTGGTGATCGGTCTGGGCAACGTCGGCACCCGGGTGATGGCGCAGCTACGCGAGTACGACGTCGAGGTGGTGGCGATCGACAAGGATCCGGAGCCGCGCGGCGCCGCCCTGGCGCGCCAACTGGAGGTGCCGCTGATCGTCGGCGACGCCGCGTTGCCGGAGACACTCGCCTCCGCCTCGGTGGCCGACTGCCAGGCGCTGGTGGTGGCGTCCACCGACGACGTGGCCAACCTGGAGGCGGCCCTCGCCGCCCGCGACCTCCGCGCCGACCTGCGCGTGGTGCTGCGGCTCTTCGACGGTGACTTCGCCGAACGGGTGGAGGAGACCTTCGCTCTCGGGGTGTCCCGCTCGGTCTCCTACCTGGCCGCCCCGGCCTTCATCGGGGCGCTCACCGAACGCGCCGTGATCAGCACCATCCCGGTCGACCGGCACGCGCTCCCGGTCGCCGAGGTGCCGGTCGCCGCCGGCTCCGAGCTGGACGGTCGACCGCTGGACGCGGTCAACCGGGACGGGCAGGTCCGGTTGATCGCCCGCACCCCGGCCGGCGGCGCCAGGACGATCTGGTGGAAGGACCTCGACCCCCGCCAGGTGATCTTCGCCGGCGACCGGCTGACCGTCGTCGCCCGGCGGCGCGGGCTGGACTGGCTGACGCGCCAGTGCGCCCCTCCGGCCCACCCGGAGCCGGTCACCCGACCGGCCGGGTCGGTCCACGGCGGAGCGCACACCCCGGCGGTGGCGTCTCCCTCCGTGCCGGGGCAGACGGGCCCGGGGGCCGGCGCGGCACATCCCGTCCCTCCGGGTGGAGACACGCCCTCGACGACCAACGGTGTTCAACCTGACGAACGTGAGCTGACCCGCCGGCATGACGGGCCCGGCGAGGTGAGCTGACAGCACCCGACGCAGCAGGAACCGGCCGGCACTGAGCGACAATCCATGGCATGCGTTTCCGCATCCTGGGTCCGACCCAGGTCGTGCTGGCCGACGGGCGAGAGGTCCCCGTGGGCGGGCCTCGGCTGCGTGCCCTGCTGGCGCTGCTTTTGCTCGACGCGGGTCGGGTCGTCTCCGCCGACCGACTGATCGACGGCCTGTACGGCGAGCACCCGCCCCGAGGTGCGGCCAACGCGCTCCAGTCCCAGGTGTCGCGACTGCGCCAGGCCCTGCCCGCCGGGCACGACCCGGTCGAGTTCCACCCGGCCGGTTACCGCCTGGCGGTGGATCCCGACGACGTCGACGCGTACCGCTTTGAACGGCTCGCCGAGGAGGGACGCCGCGCGCTCGTCGACGGCGACTGGCCCCGCGCGGCGGGGCTGTTGTGCGAGGCGCTGGAGCTGTGGCGTGGTCCCGCCCTGGCCGATGCCATCGGCGCAGCCGGCGCGCCCGCTCAGGCGGCCCGGCTGGACGAGCTGCGGTTGGCCGCCATCGAGAATCGGGTCGAGGCGGATCTGGCGTTGGGCGCACACGGCACGCTGATCGCGGAGCTGCGGGAGTTGGTCGTCGCGCATCCGCTGCGGGAGCGGCTACGTGGCCAGCTCATGCGCGCCCTGGCGGCGCTGGGCCGGCCGGCCGAGGCGCTGGCCGAGTTCGAGGATGCCCGGCACACGCTGGCCGAGCAGCTCGGCGTCGACCCGTCGGCGGAGCTGGCCGCCGTCCATCTGGCGGTGCTGCGTGGGGCGGAACGCGGGTCGGCCGAACCGGTGCTGCCGAGTCAACTCACCACCTTCGTCGGGCGCGAGGAGGAGCTCAAGCGCGTCGGCGACCTGCTCGGAGAGCGGCGGCTGGTCACCCTCACCGGTCCCGGGGGCGCGGGCAAGACGCGCCTGGCGATCGAGGCCGCTGGCCGGGTCGACGGGGAGGTCCGTTTCGTCGAGTTGGCCGGGCTGGCCGACGGTTCGGACGTTCCGCAGGCGGTGCTGAGCGCGCTCGGCCTGCGCGACGCGGGCCTGCGTGCCCCGGCCGAGCCGGGCTGGCAGACGACCGACCGGTTGGTCGAGGCGCTGGCCGAGCGGCGGCTGCTGCTGGTCCTCGACAACTGCGAGCACGTCCTCGTCGACGCGGCCCAGCTGGCGGCCCGGTTGCTGAGCGCGTGCCCGGCGTTGCGCGTCCTGGCCACCAGTCGGGAGCCGCTGGGGTTGGCCGGTGAGGCGCTGTGCCCGCTGTCCGGGCTCAGCCTGCCACCGCTCGGCGCGTCCGCGCCGGCCGCCGACGACTACGCGGCGGTTGGCCTCTTCGCCCAACGGGCCGCCGACGTCGCGCCCGACTTCACCGTCACGCCGGCCAACGTCGAGATGGTGCTGCGGATCTGCCGCAGCCTGGACGGCCTGCCGCTGGCGATCGAGTTGGCCGCCGCGCGGCTGCGGGCGTTGCCCGTCGCCGAGGTGGCCGCCCGTCTCGACGACCGGTTCCGGCTGTTGTCGACGGGCAACCGGGCCGCGTCGCCGCGACACCGCACCCTGCGGGCCGTGGTCGAGTGGAGTTGGGATCTGCTCGACGACGCCGAACGGCAGGTGGCCCGACGGCTGACAGTCTTCGCCGGTGGGGCCACGCTGGAGGCGGCCGAGCGGGTCTGTGGCCTGCCCACCGCCGAGTTCGTCGACGCGCTCACCGGTCTGGTCGACAAGTCCTTCGTGGAGATGACGGGTGGCCGATACCGGATGCTCGAAACGGTGCGGGCCTTCTGCGCCGAGCGTCTCGCCGAGGCCGGCGAGGCCGACCAACTGCGTCGCGCACACACCGCGTACTTCCTGGAGTTCGCCTGGACCGCCAGCGACCACCTCCGCTGCGCGGAGCAACTGCACTGGCTGCGACGCCTCGACGCGGAGCGGGACAACCTGCACGCGGCGTTGCGTCGGGCCACCGCGGCCGGTGACGCGTCCGACGCGGCTGGAATGGTCGCGGCCCTGTCGTTCTACTGGTGGCTGCGCGGCATGCGCGGGGAAGGGGCGCGGCTCGCCGCGGACGTCCTCGAACTGCTCGGCACCGAGGCGCCGCCGGGGCTGGGCGAGGAGTTCGCCCTCTGCGTCTACAACGCCTCGCTCGCTGGCTCCGGCTCTCTGCCGTCGCTCGGGACGCAGCGGTCCGTGATCCGCAGCCTCGACCGGCCGCCGCGACAGCCCTTCCTGCTGTACCTGTCGGGGATCTCGACGGGACCGCCCTCCGGCGGTGCCGAGGATGTCGACGAGCTGATGGGGGAGCTGCGACGGCTGGTCGGCCCGGACCCGTGGATCAACGCGCTCGGCGCGATGGGCAGCGGCTCGGCGCTGATGTGGAGCGACCAACGGGACCGCGCCCGGGCCGCGCTGGCCACAGCGCTCGACGGCTTCCGCGGCACCGGGGACCGGTGGGGCACCATGATCACGCTCGGGGCGCTCGGCGAACTGGCCGCCTGGCAGGGCGATCCGGAGACCGCGGGCGCCCACATGGATGAGGCCATGGGACTGGTCGAGGCGCTCGGGTCGGCCGTCGACCAGGCCGACATGCTGCGTACCCGGGGCGAGATAAGGCTGCGCGCCGGTGACCTCGCGGGGGCGCACGAGGACTTCACCGGTGCGTTGTTCCTCGCGCAGCGCAGCGGCGCGCCCGAGTTCGTGGCCAGCGCCCGGCTCGGCCTCGCCCAGGTGGCCCGGGTGCGCGGGGACCTGGCCGCCGCGAGGCGGTTCTGCGAGGAGGCGTTGGCCGGTGGGCTCACCGGCTGGTACGTCGGCGAGGCCGCCCGCGCGGAGATCGTTCTCGTCCTGAAGGAGATCACCGAGGCGGAGAAGACCGGTGCGCCGCCGTCAGCGGGCGGTGCGTGACCGGTCAGCGTCGGGCCGCACCGTGGGGGCATGACGACATTCGAGGTGGTCGCCGAGGGTCTGGGCAAGCGGTACGGCCCGACCAGGGCGCTCGACACGTTCGACCTGACCGTGCCGCCCGGCACGGTCCACGGACTGCTGGGACCGAACGGCGCGGGCAAGACGACTGCCGTACGGATCCTCACCACCCTGCTGCGCTTCGACACGGGAAGGGCCACGGTGGCCGGGTACGACGTGCTGCGCCAGCCGGACGAGGTGCGCGCCCGGATCGGGCTGACCGGGCAGTACGCCGCGGTCGACGAGATCCTCAGTGGCCGGCAGAACCTGGAGCTGTTCGGCCGGCTGTTCCGGCTCGGCCGACGGGAGGCCCGCCGACGCGCCGATGAGCTGCTGGAACGGTTCGGGCTGGACGAGGCGGCGGGGCGGTCCGCCGGTGAGTACTCGGGTGGGATGCGTCGCCGGTTGGACCTCGCCGCCAGTCTGATCCGTACGCCGCGGGTGTTGTTTTTGGACGAGCCGACGACCGGCCTGGACCCGCGCAGCCGCAACCAGGTGTGGGACCTGGTCCGAGGTCTCGTGGCGGACGGGACCACGGTCCTGCTCACCACGCAGTACCTGGAGGAGGCCGATCAGCTCGCCGACCGGATCTCGGTGATCGACGCCGGCCGGGTGGTGGCCGAGGGATCACCGGACCAGCTGAAGGCGATGACCGGCGGCGACCGGATCGAGGTGGTGGTCCGCGACGCGGCCGAGCTGAGCCAGGCGGCCCGCCTCGTCGCGCGGATCTGCGGTGCGGAGCCCGAACTCGACCCGGAGGTTCGACGGCTCAGCGTGCCGGTGGTCGATCGCGTCGCCGGCCTGGTCGACGTGGTTCGCGCGCTGGACGACGCCGGGATCGCTGTCGAGGACATCGGCCTGCGGCGCGCGACGTTGGACGAGGCATTCCTGCACCTGACCGGGCACCGGCCGGATGAGGCCCGTGAGCCGGTCGGGGCCGGACGAACTGTGGAGGTGGCATGACCACGGCGATCGTCGACGGTTGGACGATGACCAGGCGGAACATGACCCACGTGGTTCGCGCGCCGGAGGAGCTGATCCTCTACTTCTCGCTGCCGATCATGTTCGTGCTGGTCTTCGGGTACGTGTTCGGCAGCGGCATGCAGGTGCCGGGTGGCGGCGACTACCGCGAGTTCCTGCTGCCCGGGGTCTTCGTGATGACGATGCTCTACGGGTTGGGGGCCACAGCGACCGGCGTGGCGCTGGACCTCAGCCGGGGTGTGGTCGACCGGTTCCGGTCGATGCCGATGGCACGGTCCGCCCTGATGACCGGTCGCAGCGCGGCCGACCTGCTGCGCGCCCTGCTGGAGATGTCCACCCTCCTGGTGTGTGGCCTGCTCGTCGGATGGCAGTGGCGCGAGGGTGTGGGCAGGGCGTTGCTCGCCGTCGGGCTCCTCCTGCTGCTGCGAGTCGCCATCACCTGGATGGGGATCTACCTGGCGCTTCTGGTCCGCAACCCGGACACCGTCGGCGTCATCGTCTTTCCGGCGGCGTTTCCGCTGACCGCGATCTCCAACGTCTTCGTGTCGCCCGAGCTGATGCCGTCGGTCATCGGGACGATTTCGGAGTGGAACCCGTTGTCGGCCACCGTCGCGGCGGTCCGCGAACTGTTCGGCAACCCGGGCCTGGGTGGTGACTCCTGGCCGGCGGAGCACGCGATGCTGTTGGCGGTGCTGTGGCCGGTGCTGCTGATCGCGACGTTCGCCCCGCTGGCCGTGCGCCGCTACCAACGGTTGAGCCGCTGACTCCGACCGTCTCCCAGGGTCAGCGGCGGGCCCGCAGGGCGTGGAAGGCGGCACCGACGCCGAGCACACCGAAGCCGGCGATCACGCTGCTCAGCGGCAGGTTGACAGCGAGCAGCAGGCACCCGACCAGTCCGAGAACGGCGAGCACCCGGACCGGCAACCGCCGGTCCGGGTCCCGCCCCAGGGTGAGCGCAGACGCGTTGGTGATCGCGTAATAGACCAGCACCGTGCAGCTGGAGAAGCCGATCGCGTCGCGTACGTCACCGAGCAGCACCACCACTGTCACCACGGCGGCCACCGCCAGTTCGGCGCGGTGCGGCACCTGGTGCACCGGGTGCACCGCGGCCAGCGCACCGGGCAGATCACGGCGGCGGGCCATGGCGAGGGTGGTCCGACCGACCCCGGCGACCAGGGACAGCAGCACCCCGACGACCGCGATGGTGGCCCCGGCGCGGACCAGCCACGCCAGGCCGGGCAGCCCGGCGGCGGTCACCACGTCGACCAGGGGCGCGGCGGATCCGGCCAGCCGGTCGGCGCCGAGCACGCCGAGGGTGACCGCCGCCAGCACCAGGTAGATCACGAGCACCACCCCGAGCGCCAGCGGCACCGCGCGCGGAATGGTCCGCTGCGGGTCGCGGACCTCCTCGCCCAGCGTGGCGATCCGGGCGTACCCGGCGAAGGCGAAGAACAGCAACCCGGCGGCGGTGAGCACGCCCCGCGCCGAGCCGCCGGGCTCGCCGAGCCGGCCCAGATGCACCGGCCCACCGACCAGGCCGACGACGGTGACCACTGCCAGCACCGCCAGCACCAGCGCGACCAACGCCCTGGTCACGGTGGCGGTCTTGCCGATGCCGCGAAGGTTCACAGCGGTCACCGCGAGCACCGCGCCGACGGCTACCAGTCGGGCCTGGCCCGGCCAGAGGTACGCCCCGACGGTCAACGCCATCGCCGCGCAGCTTGCCGTCTTGCCGACCACGAAGCCCCAACCGGCCAGGAAACCGGCGAACGGCCCGAGGCGCTCCCGACCATAGACGTAGGTGCCGCCGGACTCCGGGTACCGGGCCGCCAGCCGCGCCGAACTGGTCGCGTTGCAGAAGGCCACGAAGCCGGCCAGCGCCAGCGCGGGCAGCAGGCCGGCACCGCCGGCCGCCGCCACCGCCGGGCCGAAGACCACGAAGACGCCCGCGCCCAGCATCGAGCCCAACCCGATGACAACCGCATCGGGTACGCCCAGCCGCCGCGCCAGTTGATCCACGAATCAGAACCTAGGGGTACGAGGTGAACGGCCGGTCCCACGCACGTAACCGGCCGGAGAGCGGCAGATCGTCCCAGGGCACCCGGTGCAGCAGCCGGTCCAGGAGCAGGCCCAGCAGCAGCCCGGCGACCGAGTCGGTCAGCCAGTGCCAGCCGAGGTAGGTGGTGGTGGTGAGGACGACCAGCGGCGGTACGACGCGGATCACGGTGACGAGCCGGCTCGGGAGTTGCCGGCCGAAAGTGCGGGCCAGTGGGGCGAGCAGCAGCGCGATGACCCCGTACCAGACGATCGCGTTGGCGACGTGGCCCGACGGGTAGGACTGGGCGAACCGCACCGGCAGGTCGTCGTGGAACAGCGGCAGGGTCTGCTCGGGTGCCAGGAACGGCTCCTTGACGCTGGCGCTCGGTGCCGCCCGCGCGGTCCAGACCTTCAGCGGACCGATCGTGAAGGTGGTGATCACGAACCCGACCACCGGCAGCAGGATCGGCCGCACCGACCGCAGCCGGACGGCCAGCAGCACGCCCAGACCGACGCCGATCAGGGTCAGCGGGGTGCCCTGGCCGAGGAAGTTCAGCACCCGGGCGACCCAGTACGCGGCGGCCGGCCGGTGCCCGTCGGCCCAGTCGGCGACCGCCCGGTCCAATCCGAAGAGCTGGTCGGCGGCGAGCGCCACAGTCAACCCGACCAGACCGACCAGTAGAAGCGCGTCGAACCACCAGCCGGCCGGGCGAACGGGCCGTAGCCGCAGGTCACGTCGTACCGCTGTGGGTTTGAGCACGCGACCACGCTACCGGCCCGGCGCGAGGCCGGGGTGCGCGGCGCTGTGGGCCCAACCACGATCAGAGGCGGATGAGGGGGACGACCAGTCATGCTTGTGCCCGTGCGGATCACGTCTGCCCTCGTGGACCCGGCGCTGCTCGACCTGCCCTGGTCGACACCGCTGGAGGAGTGGCCTGCCCAGCACCTGGTGGCGCTGCCGCAGGGCATCTCCCGGCACATCGTCCGTTTCGTCCGGTTGGGCGACTACGTGTACGCGTTCAAGGAGACCCGCGAGCGGATCGCCGAGCGGGAGTACGACCTGCTCCGGGCCCTGGAGCGGATCGACTTCCCCTCCGTCGAGGCGGTCGCGGTCGTCGCCGACCGGCAGACCGAGGACGGGGAGCCGCTCGAATCGGTGCTGATCACCCGGCACCTGCAGTTCTCGCTGCCGTACCGGGCGCTCTTCTCGCACACCCTCCGCCCGGAGACGATGAGCCGACTGCTCGACGCGCTCGCCGCCCTGATCGTGCGGATGCACCTGACCGGCTTCTTCTGGGGCGACTGCTCGCTGTCGAACACGCTGTTCCGGCGGGACGCGGGGGCCTTCGCCGCCTACCTGGTGGACGCGGAGACAGGTGCCCTGCACAACTCGCTCTCCAACGGTCAGCGCGGTGAGGACCTGGAGATCGCCCGGGTGAACATCTTCGGTGAGGCGCTGGACCTGCAGGCCGCTGGCCTGCTGCACGAGTCCATCGACCCGGAGGTGGTGTGCGAGGAGGTCGTGCAGCGCTACGAGCGGCTCTGGCACGAGATCACCTATGAGCAGGCGATCGAGCGGGAGGCCCGGCGCGACATCGAGGGCCGGATCCGCCGCCTCAACGAGCTGGGCTTCGACGTCGCCGAGGTGGCCATGTCGACCATCGACGGTGGGCGTTTCCTGGTTCGGCCGAAGGTCGTCGATGCCGGCTACCACACCCGGCGGCTGCTTCGGCTGACCGGGCTGGACGCCGAGGAGAACCAGGCTCGCAAACTGCTCAACGACCTGGACGCCTACCGTGCCGAGAGCGACCTGATCGACGAGCAGCAGGCGGCCCACCGCTGGCTCACCGAGGTCTTCGAGCCGGTGGTCCGGGCCGTTCCCGCGCACCTGCGTCGGAAGCTGGAGCCGCAGGAACTGTTCGCCCAGATCATCGAGCACAAGTGGCTGCTCTCCGAGCAGGCCGGCCGGGACGTCGGGATGCGCCACGCGGTCCAGTCGTACCTGTCCGACGTGCTGGTGCACCGCCCCGACGAGCAGGCCGTCCTCGGCGTGGAAGTCCCCAGCCTCAGCTAGGGCCCAGCCCGGTTGTCCGCGGTCTGTCACTCCACCCAGGAGCCTGCGCGCAGCACCCGCACCACGTTGAGGTCGTCGTCGAGCACCACCAGGTCGGCGCGGAGGCCCACCTGGAGGGACCCGACCCGGTCGCCCAGGCCGATGGCCCGCGCCGGGGTGGTGGCCACCATCCGTGCGGCGTCGGCGATCGGGATTCCTGCGTTCACGGCGTGCCGCAGCGCGGCGTCCATGGTCAGCGTGCTGCCGGCGATCGCGCCGTCGCGGGCGAGCCGGGCCACTCCGTCAGCGACGGTGACGGCCTGTCCGCCCAGTTCGTACTCGCCGTCGGGCATGCCGGCGGCGGCCATCGCGTCGGTGATCAGCGCGGCGCGGTCCGGGCCGGCGGTCGCGGTGACGAAGGTCAGCATGCCGTCGTGCAGGTGGATCCCGTCGGCGACCAGTTCGCAGATCACTGTGGGCGCGTCGAGCAGGGCCACCACCGGCCCCGGCTCACGGTGGTGCACGGGCCGCATGCCGTTGAACAGGTGGGTGCCGACGCTGGCGCCGGCGGCGACCGCGGCGCGGGTCTGCTCGTACGTGGCGTCGGTGTGACCCACCGCCGCCACCACCCGCCGCGCGGTGAGCAGCTTGATCGCCTCCAGCGCGCCGTCGCGCTCCGGGGCGAGGGTGACCATTCGGATCGCGCCCCGGCCCAGCTCGATCAGCTCGGTCAGCTCGTCGGTCGACGGGTCGCGCAGGTACTCCGGGTTCTGTGCGCCGCAGCGGGTGGCCGACAGGTACGGCCCCTCGAAGTGGACTCCCGCCAACACGCCCTCCTCGACCAACGGGGCGAACGCCTCGGTGGCCGTACGCATCAGCGGAAAGGGCGAGCTGACCAGGCTGGCCAGCAGCGTGGTGGTGCCGTGGGCGAGGTGGAAGTCGGCCGCCGCGCGGGCCTCGTCGGCGTCCCCGGTGGTGAAGGTGTGCCCGCCACCGCCGTGCGTGTGCATGTCGACGAAGCCGGGCACGATCCAGTGTCCGTCGTGCACCGACGGATACTCGGCCACCGCTGTGATCCGATCACCGTCCCACTCGACGCAGCCCTGTCGGACGACTCCGGTCGGGGTCACCACTCGGCCGTTCACCCGTACGGTCATCGCTTCTCCTGTTGGTCACGGACACCCACGGCGTCCAGGGCGAGCAGGGCGGCACCGAGGCAACCGGCCTCGTCGCCGAGGGCTGCCGCGACCAGTTGCGGCTCCCGGTGGAAGGTCATCCGTTCGTGCAGCGCCGCCCGCAGCGGAGTCAGCAGCCGGTCCCCGGCCTGGGCCAGGCCGCCGCCGAGCACTATCGTCGCCACGTCGAACAGCGCCTGCCCGCTGGCGAGGCCATCGGCGAGCGCCTCGACCGCCTCCTGCCAGACCTGGCCGGCGAGCGGTTCGCCGGCCGCCGCCCGTTCGGCCACCTCGGCCGCGGTCACCGGGGCGTCGGCGGTGTCGCCGGCGAGTTCGGCGTAGCGGCGGCCGATCGCGGCGGCCGACGCGATCGCCTCCAGGCAGCCGGGGCGGCCGCAGCCGCAGCGCGGACCGTCGGGCCGGACCAGGATGTGGCCGATCTCCCCGGCGGCGCCGTGGCCCCCCACCGCGGCCGTGCCGTCGACGACGTGCGCGGCGGCGATGCCGGTACCGATGGCCACGAACAGCACGTGCCCGGTGCCGCGTCCGGCGCCGAGCCGGGCCTCGGCGAGACCACCGGCACGCACGTCGTGGCCGAGCGCCGTCGGCAGGCCGAGCCGCTGCACGGTCAGGTCCCGCAGGGGTACGTCCCGGAAGCCCACGTTCGCCGACCAGACCGCGACGCCGCGTGCCTCGTCCACCACCCCGGGCACGGCGATGCCCACCGCGATCGGGGTGAGCCCGTCGGCGCGGGCCTTGTCGGCAAGCCCACCGGCCACGTCCAGGATGGTGCCGACCACGGCGGCCGGGCCGCGTGCGGCGTCGGTGGGATGCCGTTCGGTGCTCACCACGACGCCGTCCGGTCGGACCAGGGCGCATTTCATGCCGGTGCCGCCGACGTCGAGCGCAACGACCACGCGGTCGTCGCTCACGATGCCACCTCGGTTCGCGGCTGCGGGGCTCGCAACCCCGGCTCACTCCTCGCGCTCACGCCAACACCACGGACCGGGTCAGGTGGCGGGGCGCGTCCGGGTCGAGGCCCCGGCTGGTGGCCAGCGCGACAGCGAAGCGTTGGGCCAGGATCAGGTCGGCCATCGGGTCGACCGGGGTACGGCCGGCAGACCAACTGCCCAGCACCGTGCGCCAGCCGTGCGTGCGGCTGTGCACGAAGGCCGCGCCGGTGGCCGCCACATCCTCGGGCAGCCCGTCGGGCAGCTCACCGAACGCCCAGACCAGCCGGCCCGGCGCGGCGACCGAGATGGGACCGTGCCGGTAGTCCATCGCCGGGTACGCCTCGGCCCAGAAGGTGGCCGCCTCGCGGCACTTCAGCGCCGCCTCCTGGGCCAGCCCGACCGTCCATCCCCGACCGAGGAAGGTGACCTGCTCGATGGTGGCCGGGTCGATCGGCAGCGGTGATCGCACCGCCACCTCGGCGTCGGCGGCGAGCGCTGTCACCGGGTCGCCGAGCTGGGCCCGGAGCAGGGCCAGCGCGGTGGTCGCGAAGCGGGTCTGCACGACCGACCGTTCGTCGGCGAAGGGCAGGGCGACGGTGGCGGTGGCCAGCTCGACCGCTGGGGACGCGGGGTCGCCGACGATCACTGTGGTGGGTGTCTGTCCGCGCAGCGCGGCGAGCAGCTCCAGCACCTCGGTGGTGGTGCCGGAACGGGTGATCGCGATCAGCCGGTCGTAGCGGCGGCCGGCGGGGAACTCGGACGCCTGGAACGCGTCTGTCTCACCCTGGCCGGCCTGCTCGCGGCGGGCCGCGTACGCCATCGCCATGAACCACGACGTGCCGCAACCGACGACGGCGACCCGCTCCCCGGGGCGCGGCAGGTCACCGCGCACGACCTCGGCCAGCCGGGCCGCCTCCCGCCAGCAGTCGGGTTGGCTCGCGATCTCCGCGTCCACGTACGCCATGGGAAACTCCTCGCAGGGCCGATCGGTGCGCAATACGGCTCGTTAGACCCGCATTTCGCGCGTTATTCTGCGCGAACGCGGGTGACCATGGCAACCGGCCGGCCGATCGCGCAGGTCAGTCTTTTGCGCAAGCCTAGTTTCGCGCACTAGTGTGCACGCAATCAATCACCGTCCGTGCAGTTGCTGGGAGGGCCCCCGCGGTGGACCGGTACGCCAGATGGAACGCCCTGCTCGAAATGCTGACCGACAACGGCCGGGTCAGCGTCGAGGCGGCAGCCGAGCGGCTGGACGTCTCCCAGGCCACCATCCGGCGTGACTTCGACCAGCTCGCGCAGCAACAAATGATCACGAGGACCCGGGGCGGCGCGGTCGCCAACGGCGTGTCGTACGACCTGCCGCTGCGCTACAAGACGGCCAAGCACTCGGCCGAGAAGCAGCGGATCGGGGCCGCCGCCGCCGCGCTCGTCACGCCGGGCACCGTGGTCGGCCTGAACGGCGGCACCACCAGCACCGAGGTGGCGAGGGCGCTCGCCGTCCGACCGGATCTGAACACCAGCGCCGAGGGTGCCCAGCTCACCGTGGTGACGAACGCCCTGAACATCGCCAACGAGCTGCTGGTCCGGTCCCGGATGAAGGTCGTGGTGGCCGGCGGCGTGGTGCGGCCGAAGTCGTTCGAACTGGTCGGCCCGCTGGGCGGGGCGCTGCTGCGCGAGGTCACCCTGGACGTCGCCCTGCTCGGCGTGGACGCGATCGACCCGCAGCTCGGCGCCGCCGCCCACCACGAGGGGGAGGCGGCGATGAACAACCTGATGGTGGCCCGCGCCAAGCGCGTGGTGATCATCGCGGACTCGTCCAAGCTGGGCGGTCACGCCTTCGCCCGGATCTGCCCGGTCGAGCGGGTGGAGACGCTGGTGACCGACTCCGGTGCCGCGCCGGAGGTGGTGGACGCGTTCCGCGCTGCCGGCGTACAGGTCATCTGCGCCTGAGGGGTCACGCTCCGTCGATGAATTAGCCCGATCGGCGCGTCGATGCATACCGCGTATTGCGCGCTCCTGCATACCGCGTATGGTGTCGGCTGTCACGCCCACCCATCGGGGGAGGTGCAGCTTGCCAGCTGTCCTGGAGATCGAAGGTCTACGTAAGACGTACAAGAGTCGTCGACGCGGCACCCGCAACGCGCTCGACGGCTTCGACATGCGGGTCGACGCGGGGCAGGTGCACGGCTTCCTGGGTCCCAACGGGTCCGGCAAGACCACCACGCTGCGTACCCTGCTCGGCCTGATCCGACCCGACGGCGGCCGGATGGCGCTGCTCGGGCACGACGTTCCCGACGCGCTGCCCGCGGTCGCCGGCCAGGTCGGCGCGATAGTGGAGAGCCCGCAGTTCTTCCCGCACTTCACGGCCCGGGACACGCTGTCCCTGCTCGCCGGTGCGGGCGAGGTGCCGGCCGTCCGCGTCGACGAGGTCCTGGAACTCGTCGGGCTGCGCGACCGGGCCGGCGAGCGGGTCAAGACGTACTCGTTGGGCATGAAGCAGCGGCTCGCCGTGGCCTCGGCCCTGCTGAAGAACCCGAAGCTGCTCATCCTCGACGAGCCGGCCAACGGCCTAGACCCGGGCGGCATCCGGGAGATGCGCACGCTGATGCGCACCCTCGCCGAGTCCGGAATGACAGTGGTGCTGTCCAGCCACATCCTCGGTGAGATCCAGCTGATCTGCGACTCGGTCACCATCATCTCGCTGGGCCGGCGGGTCGCGTTCGGTCCCGTCGACGAGGTGCTCGCGCAGCACTCGTCCGGCGCGGTCCGGATCCGGCTGGAGGCGGTCAGCGACCTGCCGGTCGCCACCGAGGCGCTCACCCAGGCGGGAATCCGGGTCACCGGTCACCCGGACCACCTGATGCTGACCGGCGTCGACAAGCCGGCTTCGGTGACGCGGCTGCTCGCCGAGAAGAACCTCTACGTCAGCGAGTTGGCGCCGATCGCCGTCGACCTGGAGAGCGTCTTCCTCGAACTGACCGCCACCGCGCCGGTACCCGGTCAGCACCGGCAGGTCGACGAGTCCACGAAGGTTGGCGGGACGGGTCAGCCCGGTCCCGCCGGGGGAGGGTGGGGCGCGTGAGCCTCTTTCGTACGGAGCTGCGCCGGCTCACCAAGCGGCGCTTCACCCGCTACTCGACGCTGCTCGGCCTGCTGGTGCTGGGCGCCGTGGTGGTCGGGGTGTTCTTCACCAACCAGAAGATCGACGCCGCTCAGCTCGCTCGGGCCGAACGTCAGGCCGACCAGCAGTACCAGGAGCAGGTGCGCTGGAGCGAGCAGGAACGCGCGGAGTGCGAGAAGGCCAAGACGGCCGGTACGTCGAGTGACCGCCCCTTCCCGGACGACTGCTCGGTGATCACCGCCCCGTCCCGGGACCAGATCCAGGCCGACTGGTTCCTGCCCTCGACGTTCGACTTCAAGAAGACGTTCGACGAGACGTTGATCCCGTTCGCGGCGATCCTCGCCCTGGTCGGGTTCGTCATCGGCGCGTCCTTCGTCGGGGCCGAGTGGAGCACCGGCGGCATGATGAACCTGCTGCTCTGGCGGCCGAAGCGGCTCACCGTACTGCTCACCAAGCTGGCTGCGCTGCTCACCGGCATCCTGGCGGTGACGCTTCCGGCCGCGGTGCTGTGGTTCGCCGGGTTCTGGGCGGTCGCCACGTTCCGGGGCAGCACCGAGAAGATGACCTCCGGGGTCTGGCAGTCGTTCCTGCTGACCGGTCTGCGCGGAGTGGCACTGGTGCTGGTGCTCACCACCATCGGGTTCGCCCTCGCCTCGTTGGGTCGGCACACCGCGATGGCCCTCGGTGGCGTGGTGGCGGTGATGGTCGTCGGCCAGTTCGGTCTGGGCATCCTGCTGGGAATGGCGGGCGTGCGGTTCGCCGAGGCATGGCTGCTGCCCACGTACATCCTGGCCTGGATGACGAAGACGGTCACGCTGCAGGACTGGAACTCCTGCAACGCGACCTACTACGGGGAGTGCAATCCGGCCACCATGGACATCACCTGGCAGCAGTCCTCGGTTCTGCTCTCGGTCTCGGTGGTGGTGATCCTCGGGGCGGCGCTCTGGACGATGCGCCGCCGCGACATCACCTGACCGGACCGAAGTGACGCGGCGCGGCCGGCCCGGCCGTCGGGGTTCCCGGCGGTACGGACCGGCCCTACCGGTTCCCGGACGAGGGCGCACCGGAGTTCGTCGCCCTCCGACTGGGCAGCAGCGAGCTCGGCCTGGCCGCCAACCCGGAGGCTGGCGGGCCGGCCGACTCACACCGCTGGGAGCTGTGCGTCTACGCCGACGACTGCGACGCGGCAGTGGGCGCGCTGAGCACGGGTGGGGCGACGGTCACCGAGGAGCCGGTCGACCAGCCCTGGGGTGAGCGGTCCGCGCGGGTCACCGACCCCGACGGCAACCGCCTGCTGGTGCTGGCGCGGCTGTAGACGACAGTGCCGGGAAGGGCGCGGTCATCGTCTCCAGAACAGGAGGTGGGTGACTCCGCTGGGGCTGGGCACCGACTCGAGGTGGAAGCGGTCGAGCAGTTCGTCAGGGCTGTCCCACAACCGCTCGCCCCGGTCGAGGTCGACGGGCGCGACGGCGATGTGCATCGTGTCGACCAGATCGGCCTCGAGGAATTCACGAATGGTGGCGACCCCACCACCGAGGCGTACGTCCCGACCGTTGGCCGCCTGCTTCGCCTCGGCCAGTGCCTCGGCCGGGCTGACATCGCGGAGGTGGAACGTGGTGTCGGTCAGGCTGAACGACGGGCGCACGTGGTGGGTCAGCACGAAGACCGGTGTGTGGAACGGCGGGTTGTCCCCCCACCAGCCCTGCCAGTCATGGTTCTCCCAGGGGCCACGCTGGGGACCGAACTTGTTGCGACCCATGATCTCCGCGCCGATGTTGCACTCGGCGTCGCGGGTCAGGTAGTCGTCCAGGCCACGGGTGCCACCCGGCTCGGTGCGATACACGAAGCTGGCGGTGGCGGAACGCCAGGAGAACAGCGGGGTGGGGTCCGCGTGACCGAAGGGCCGTTCCAGGCTCTGCCCCTCCCCGGTCCCGAAACCGTCGCGCGAGACGTTGAAGCACTGCACCCGCAACAGTTGCGGCATGGTTTCTCCTCCTTTCTTCGAGGGGCCGTGGTTCAGTTCGCGGTCACCGTCGGGCCGCCTCCGCTGCCCCGGTCGTCGAGCACGAGCGGGGCGCGACCCCGCACCGCGTACCGGATGTGGGTCACCTGTGGGGTGGCAAGGACGCGGGTCGGCGTCAGCTCGACCCCTTCCCGGTCGCCCAGGTCGAGGTCCGCGTCGAAGAGGCGCAGGCCGGTGCCGAGCACGACGGGTACGACGTGCAGCTCCAACTCGTCGAGCAGGCCGGCCTTGAGCACCTGCCGCACCAGGCTGCCGCCCCCGGCCACCGCGACATCCTTGCCACCGGCCACGGCGCGCGCCTGCTCGACGGCGCTGACCACGCCATCGGTGACGTAGGTGAAGCTGGTGCCGCCTCCCCGCAGCAGCCGCTGGCGAGGGCGGTGGGTGACGACGAAGACCGGCGCGCGAAACGGCGGCTCCTCACCCCAGGGGATCTCACCCCCGTCGGCCATCCGGCGCCCCATCACGTACGCGCCGGCCGCGCCGAACGACTCGGCGATCACCTCGGAGTTGGTGTCCTGCTCCCCGCCGGCGAAGCCCTGCCGTTCGCGCCAGGCCGCCGCCTCGGTCGCCCACCGGGTTACCCGGAAGAATTTGGCGCTCTCCTCCGAGTCCATCCAGTTGCCGTTTCCGTCGAACTGTGGCCCAGCGTAGAAGCCGTCCACCGACACCGACAGTTGCGCGGTCACCTTCGTCATCGCGTTCTGATCCTCTCCTCGGGCGACACCCCGCCTGGGTGTCGCTCCCCGAGGGGTCGGAGCCGAACGCGGTGTCCCTACCGGGAAGAAGTGTGACCTGTGCCACTCGTCGGCTCGGTCAGGTACCACTCCCCGGCGTGTTCCGGGTCGCGTGACCAGCGCATCCGGGCCTTTTCCTCCGGGCGGGGGCTCCAGTCCCGGTAGGGCGCGAGGGCCACCCGCCAGGCGATCACCGCGAAGACGTAGAGGCCCGGGCCGACCAGCCAGAGCAGGGCGTCGCGTCGCCGATAGGAGGCATACGGCGCGAGCCAGGCCGTCGCCGCCACCGGCACCGCGATCGCGCTGAGGTCGGCCAGCGGCCCGCGGCCGAACCGGGACTCGACCAACTCGCGGAGGATGAGGGACGGAACGACCACCCCGACCAGCAACGCCACCGTGCGGATCATGCGGAGCCGGCGAGCCGGGGGTACGCGGGCGGCGGTTGCTTCGGCGGGCACCACCGGAGGGTAGGGCGCGGGTGGCCGGCCCGACTAGGGTGGCGATCATGCGGATTGGCATCGTGATCCTTCCGGACCAGCGGTGGGCGGAGTCGCAGCGTCGCTGGCGGCAGGTCGACGAGTGGGGCTTCGACCACGCCTGGACGTACGACCACCTGGGTTGGCGTGACCTGGTCGACGGCCCGTGGTTCGACTCGATGGCCACGCTGACCGCTGCTGCCACGGTGACCTCGCGCATTCGACTGGGCACTCTCGTGGCGTCGCCGAACTTCCGGCACCCGGCCGCGTTCGCCAGGCAGATCACCACTGTGGACGACGTCTCCGCCGGCCGCCTGCTGCTCGGTCTGGGAGCGGGTGGCATCGGCTTCGACTCGGCGGTGTTGGGTGGTGAGACGCTGCCGCCTCGTCAGCGGGTCGACCGGTTCGCCGAGTTCACCGAGTTGCTGGACCTGATCCTGCGGGAGGACGGCACCACCTGGCGTGGGGACTGGTTCGCCGCTGTGGAGGCCCGCAACAACCCCGGCTGCGTGCAGCAGCCTCGGGTGCCGTTCGTGGTGGCCGCCAACGGGCCACGGTCGATGCGGTTGGTGGCCCGCTTCGGGCAGGGGTGGGTGACCACCGGCACCGGTGACGACAACGACCTGGCGGGTTGGTGGGCCAGTGTGTCGGCGTTGTCCGCGCGGATGGACCGGACCCTGGACGAGGCCGGCCGTGACCCGGCCAGCCTGGACCGCTACCTCTCGCTGGATGCCGCGCCGGTCTTCTCGCTCAGCAGCGCACAGTTCTTCGCCGACCAGGTCGGCCGCGCCGCCGAGCTGGGCTTCACCGACGTGGTGACGCACTGGCCACGCGCCAGCAGTTGGTACGCCGGTGACGAGGCCGTCCTGGTGGACGTGGCGACGCGGCTGCTGCCACAACTACGCGACTGAGCCCGCCGGGCCGACACGTCGGCCCGGTGGGAAGCCGGCGCACCGACCCGGCTGGGAGCCGCCGCGTCAGGTGCCGAGGTCGCCGCTGGCCACACCGCCCTCGCCGCCGGAAACCAGGCGGAAGCGCAGGCAGACGATCGGGGTGTCGCCGTCGACCGGCGTGCCGAGGCGCGCCCAGTAGGTCGAGTGTCCGGCCCGCCACTCCTCGATCGAGCGGTCACCCTCGCCCTCGGCGTGGGCGAAGTCCCAGGGCACGTCGGCGAATCGGACCACCTCAACTTCGGTGATCTCCACGACGCCGGCCAGTGCGTTGTCGTCGTCGACCAGGGCCAGGCGTTCGCCGACGTGCTCCAACTCCTCGCCTTCTTCCGCGTACTCGGCGAGTCGGCCGGCCGTCGCGGTCTTCACGCCGGCCAGCACCAGGGTGTTGAGGGTCGACCGCAACTCGCCGGGGGTGCCGAGGGCGAGGGCGCGCAGTTCACCGATCCGAGGCCACATCCTGCCGAGGCTAGGCCAGGGCGCCCCCGGTCGACGCCGCAATACCCGTCGCCCCGCTCAGATCAGTTGGCCGGCGTAGCCGGGTGCGGTGAGGAGCCGCTCGTCGGCACTGGTCACGTACGCGTCGAGGATCGCGTCGGCGAGCTTGACCACGTGCTCGTCGCCGTGGCGGGCCGCGCGGGCGAAAACCTCCGACGGCGTCGCGGGGGTGACGGTCGGTGGCGCGATGCCGTTGGCCGGGGCGTACACGGAGGTCATGGCCGCCGTCGCGGCCCAGGCCGCTGCGAAGCTCGGCGCCCACAGAGCCCGGTCCAGCGCCGGCAGGGTACGCAGCACGGCGGTCGGCGCGGTGACCGCGTGCACCAGCATGACCGGGTTGGTGTGCCCGAAACGCAGGTAGTCCAGACCGGCCCGGTGCACCAGCGTGGTGAGCCCCCGCTGCGCCTCGGCCGGGCTCCGCGCGGGGCGCAGCGCCGCGAGCGCAGGCCCCCACCGGGGTACGGCCGGCAGCCGGCCCAGCCGGTCCCGGACCCCTCCGGTCTGGTCCTCGATCCGGGGCAGCCCGGCCAGCGCGCCCGCCACGTCGATGTCGTCGGTACCAGGCTCGTCGGGATCGCCGGTGAACAGCCGGTCGGTGCCGGGGATCGGCTGCCAGCGTGCCGCCCAGTAGCCGAGGGCCTGGCCCAACTCGGTGAGCCGCCGTGGGTTCTCCTCGTCCGCTTCGAGCGCGCGTACGGCGTGCCCGACCCGGATCACGCCGTGGGTGGCGCCGGCGGCGATGCCCGGCAGCAGCCGGGGCCACCAGGTGGCGAGCACGTCGCGCCATTGGTGTTCGCGCAGTTGCCTGTCGAAGTAGGCCAGCCAGTCACCGGCGCGCTTCGGGTCGCCGAGCGCGTCCCGCCAGTCGTCGATCGGGTGCAGCCCCCGGGGCAGCTCATCGAGTCGGCCGAGGTAGTCGTCGAGCCAGCGGTGCACCCGTTGCTGGTGCCCGTGCCGGACCAGCGCCTCGACGGCCATGGGTCCGTGGTTGGACAGCCAGCCCTCGAACTCCGGGCCGGTGCGGTGCAGTCGTTCGTACGCCTCGTCCAGTGTTCCCTCGCTCATCCACCGATCGTCGTTCTTCAACCTCGCTTGAGGTCAACCCGGCAGATCCGCGGCGTCGATCAGGCCGGTGATCCGTAGGTTGGCCGCGATCTCGGGCGGGCCGCCAATATGCCCCTTTCGGTTGGTAATGTCGCTTAAGTGCTTACCGCC
>NZ_JBEYSL010000024.1:0-27057 GCF_040642735.1 Micromonospora sp. NPDC047753
GGCCGAGCGGCACTCCGACGCCGAGCCGCTCGACTACCGCCACACCGAAGTCGCGGCCGAACTGCGCGACCGAAGCGGTGGCCGCGGTCTCCGTCGAAGCCCCGCACCTGCCCAGCGTGACCGCCGTCTACCCGACGGCGGACTGGCAGGAGCGCGAGGCGTACGACATGTTCGGCATCGTCTTCGACGGCCACCCCAACCTGACCCGGATCCTCATGCCGGACGACTGGGAGGGCCACCCGCAGCGTAAGGACTACCCACTCGGCGGCGTGCCCGTCGAGTACAAGGGCGCGGAGATCCAGCCGCCGAGCGAGCGGAGGTCGTACCAGTGACGACGTCGAACTACGCCAGCGAGCGCGAGACCGACGAGGGTCGGGTCTTCACCGTCACCGGTGGGGACTGGGACACCATCGTCTCGGGCACCGACCCGATCAACGACGAGCGGATCATCGTCAACATGGGTCCGCAGCACCCGTCCACGCACGGGGTGCTGCGGCTGATCCTGGAACTGGAGGGCGAGACGGTCCGCGAGGCCCGCTCGGTCATCGGCTACCTGCACACCGGCATCGAGAAGAACCTCGAATACCGCAACTGGGTCCAGGGTTCGACGTTCGTGACCCGGATGGACTACCTCGCCCCGATCTTCAACGAGACGGCGTACGCCCTCGCGGTCGAGAAGCTGCTCGGCATCACCGACGACATCACCGAGCGGGCCACCACGATCCGCGTGCTGATGATGGAGCTCAACCGGATCTCGTCGCACCTGGTCTGGCTGGCCACCACCGGCATGGAGCTGGGCGCGATCTCGATCATGTTGTACGGCTTCCGCGAGCGGGAGTACATCCTCGACATCTTCGAGACCATCACCGGCCTGCGCATGAACCACGCGTACGTGCGGCCGGGCGGTGTGGCGCAGGACGTGCCGGACGAGGCGATCGTCAAGATCCGTGAGTTCCTCAAGATGATGCCGAAGAAGCTCAAGGAGTACGAGGACCTCCTCTCCGGCCAGCCGATCTGGACCGAGCGGACGAAGGGCGTCGCGGTGCTGGACGTCACCGGCTGCGTGGCGCTCGGCATCACCGGCCCGGTGCTGCGCTCCGCCGGCCTCGCCTGGGACCTGCGCAAGACCATGCCGTACTGCGGCTACGAGACGTACGAGTTCGACGTGCCGACCCACCCCGACGGTGACGTGTGGGGTCGCTACCAGGTCCGGCTCGCCGAGATCCGGGAGTCGATGAAGCTGGTCGAGCAGGCGCTGGACCGGCTCCGTCCCGGCCCGGTGATGGTCGCCGACCGCAAGATCGCCTGGCCGGCACAGCTCGCCATCGGCGTGGACGGCATGGGCAACTCGCTGGAGCACGTCGCGAAGATCATGGGTCAGTCGATGGAGTCGCTGATCCACCACTTCAAGCTGGTGACCGAGGGCTTCCGGGTCCCGCCCGGCCAGGTGTACGTCGCCATCGAGGCGCCCCGCGGCGAGCTGGGCGTCCACGCGGTCTCCGACGGCGGCACCCGGCCCTACCGGGTGCACTACCGGGAGCCCAGCTTCGTCAACCTGCAGGCCCTCCCGGCGATGGCCGAGGGCGGTCTGATCGCCGACGTGATCGCCGGCGGCGCCTCGTTGGACCCGGTGATGGGTGGGTGTGACCGATGACGACGACTTTCACTGACGAGACCCGGGAGCGGGCGCGCGACATCATCGCCCGTTACCCGGCGGACCGGTCCCGCTCGGCGTTGCTGCCGCTGCTGCACCTGGTGCAGGCCGAAGAGGGGTACGTCTCCCCGGCCGGGGTCGCGTTCTGCGCCGAGGTGCTGGGGCTGAACAAGGCCCAGGTCGGCGCGGTGGCGACCTTCTACACGATGTACAAGCGCAAGCCGACCGGTGACTTCCTGGTCAGCGTCTGTACCAACACGATGTGCAACGTGCTCGGTGGCCAGGAGGTCTACGACACCCTCGCCGAGCACCTGGGCGTCGGGCACGACGAGACCACGGCGGACGGCACGATCACGCTGGAGCACGCCGAGTGCCTGGCGGCGTGTGACTACGGCCCGGTGATGACAGTCAACTACGACTTCTTCGACGGCGTGGACGCCTCCACCGCTGTCGGTGTGGTGGACGAGTTGCGGGCCGGCGGTCGGCCGATGCCGACCCGGGGCGCCCGGCTCTGCACCCTGAAGGAGATGGCGGTGCAGCTCGCCGGTTTCGCCGACGAGCGCGACGGTGCGGTCGCCGACGGCGGGCCGGGCGAGCCCACCCTGCGCGGGCTGCGGCTGGCCCAGCAGCACGGCGTCTCGGTGCCGGGCTTCGACCCGAACACCCCGATCCGCAGCAAGGCCGAGGCCGACAAGGCCGCCGCCGAGGCGAAGGCGAAGGCGGAGGCAGCCAAGCCGGCGCCCGTCGAGGCCAGCGCTGCGCCGGTCAAGGGCGGCGACGGGGCGTCCGCCCCGACAGGGGCCGGAGTCACCGGGCCGGCAGAGGCCAGTGACAGCCCCGGCACGAAGGTCCCGACGGACGGCACCGGCACCGCGCCCGAGGCTGGCGACGCGCGGTCGGCCGAGGCCGCCGGCGTGGCGGCCAACGCGCCGGCCAGCGACGGCAAGCCCGCCGGCGACGAGGCCGGGGCGCAGGAGCGCAACCTCACCGAAGCGAAGGCTGGGACGGACGCCGACGGCGCCGGACCGGCGGACGCGAACGAAACGGGGGCCCAGAAGTGACCACTCCCCGCCCGGAGACGCTGGCCAAGCTGACGCCGGTGCTGACCAAGCGCTGGCTGTCGCCGGACGCCTGGCGCATCGGCACGTACGAGCAGTTGGACGGCTACGCCGCGCTGCGCAAGGCGCTCAAGGCCCACCCGGACGACCTGATCCAGCTGATCAAGGACTCCGGGCTGCGGGGCCGGGGCGGCGCCGGCTTCCCGACCGGCCTCAAGTGGGGCTTCATCCCGCAGGGCGACGGCAAGCCGCACTACCTGGTGGTCAACGCCGACGAGGGCGAGCCGGGCACCTGCAAGGACCTGCCGCTGATGACCCACGACCCGCACGCGCTGGTCGAGGGCGTCATCATCGCCTCGTACGCGATCCGGGCCGCCCGCGCCTACATCTACATCCGGGGCGAGGCGGTGCACGCCGCCCGCCGGCTGCGCAACGCGGTCCAGGAGGCGTACGACAAGGGTTACCTGGGCCGGAACATCCTGCGCAGTGGCTACGACCTGGAGCTGGTGGTGCACTCCGGCGCCGGGGCGTACATCTGCGGCGAGGAGACGGCGCTGCTGGACTCGCTGGAGGGGTTCCGGGGTCAGCCCCGGCTGCGCCCGCCGTTCCCGGCCACCCACGGCCTGTACGCGAGCCCGACGGTGGTGAACAACGTCGGCACCATCGCCAGCGTGCCGCCGATCGTGCTCGGTGGGGCCGACTGGTGGAAGAGCATGGGCACCGAGAAGTCCTCCGGGCCGATGATCTACTCGCTCTCCGGCCGGGTCGCCAACCCGGGCCAGTACGAGTGCTCGATGGGTGTCACGCTGCGCGAGCTGCTGGAGTTGGCCGGTGGCATGCAGCCCGGCCACAACCTGCGGTTCTGGACCCCGGGCGGCTCCTCCACCCCGCTGCTCGCCGCCGAGCACCTGGACGTGCCACTGGACTTCGAGGGGGTGGCGGCGGCCGGCTCGATCCTCGGCACCACGGCCACCCAGATCTTCTCCGACCAGGACTGCCCGGTCTACGCGACGTACCGGTGGCTGGAGTTCTACCACCACGAGTCGTGCGGCAAGTGCACCCCGTGCCGTGAGGGCAACTACTGGATGGTCCGGGTCTACCGGCGGATCCTCGCCGGTCAGGGCACCCACGAAGACCTGGACACCCTGCTGGACACCTGCGACAACATCCTCGGCCGCTCGTTCTGCGGTCTGGGTGACGGCGCGACCAGCTCGGTGACCTCCTCGCTGCAGTACTTCAAGCAGGACTACCTCGACTACATCGAGGGTCGGACCGCACCCAAGCTGTCGGAGAAGACCCTGGTAGGGGCGCACTGATGACCGACGTAGCCAAGCAGACCGAGACCGTCACCCTCACCATCGACGGCGTCGAGGTCACCGCCCCCAAGGGGACGCTGCTGATCCGGGTCGCCGAGCAGATGGGCACCGAGATCCCCCGGTTCTGCGACCATCCGCTGCTGGCCCCGGCCGGCGCGTGCCGGCAGTGTCTGGTCGAGGTGGAGGGCCAGCGCAAGCCGGTCGCCTCCTGCACCCAGACCGTCGCCGACGGCATGGTCGTGCGTACCCAGATCACCTCCCCGGTCGCCAAGAAGGCGCAGGAGGGGGTGATGGAGCTTCTGCTGCTCAACCACCCGCTGGACTGCCCGATGTGTGACAAGGGCGGCGAGTGCCCGCTCCAGAACCAGGCGATGTCCACCGGCCGCACCGACTCGCGCTTCCACGAGCACAAGCGGGAGTACGAGAAGCCGATGGCGATCAGCAGCCAGGTGCTGCTGGACCGCGAACGTTGCGTGCTCTGCCAGCGGTGCACCCGGTTCTCCGAGGAGATCGCCGGCGACAAGTTCATCGACCTGATGGGCCGGTCGTCCGCCGAGGAGATCAACATCTACCGGGACGACGCGTACGGCGAAGAGGGCGACGCCGGGGACGTCCCGTTCAACTCCTACTTCTCCGGCAACACGGTGCAGATCTGCCCGGTGGGTGCGCTGACCGGTGCCCAGTACCGTTTCCGCGCCCGCCCGTTCGACCTGGTCTCCAGCCCGAGCGTCTGCGAGCACTGCTCGGCCGGCTGCGGGCAGCGCACCGACTGGCGGCGTGGCAAGGTGCTGCGCCGGCTGGCCGGCGACGAGCCGGCGGTGAACGAGGAGTGGAACTGCGACAAGGGCCGCTGGGGCTTCCAGTACACCCGGGCCGCCGACCGGCTGACCACTCCGCTGGTCCGGGACGAGCGCACCGGTGAGCTGCGGGAGGCGTCCTGGAGTGAGGCGCTCACCGTCGCCGCCGAAGGGCTGCACATCGCTCGGGAGAGCGGGCAGGGCACCGCGGTGCTCACCGGCGGCCGGCTGACAGTCGAGGACGCGTACGCCTACGCCAAGTTCGCCCGGGTTGCGCTGAACACCAACGACATCGACTTCCGGGCCCGCCCGGTCTCCCGCGAGGAGGCCGACTTCCTGGCCAGCTCGGTCGCCGGGGTCACCGACGTCACCTACACCGACGTGGAGAACGCGCCGGCGGTGGTGCTGGTGGGCCTGGAGCCCGAGGAGGAGTGCCCGATCCTCTTCCTGCGGCTGCGCAAGGCGTACCTGAAGAAGACCTTGACCGTGTACGCGCTGGCGCCCTTCGCCACCCGCGGCCTGGAGAAGCTCGGTGCCAAGCTGGCCCGGGTGGTGCCGGGCGAGGAGGCCAGCGTGCTCGCCGAGCACGCCACGGTCAGCGAGGCGCTGAGCGCACCGGGCGCGATCCTGATCGTCGGCGAGCGGCTGGCCACCGTGCCAGGTGGACTGTCCGCCGCGGCCGACGTGGCCCGGCGTACCGGCGCGAAGCTGGCCTGGGTGCCGCGGCGCGCTGGTGACCGCGGCGCTGTCGACGCGGGCTGCCTGCCCAACCTGCTCCCCGGTGGACGCCTGGTCACCGAGCCGGCCGCCCGGGCCGAGCTGGGTGAGGCGTGGGACATCCCGGCCGGGGTGATCCCGAGCCAGGCCGGTCGGGACACCGACGGCATCCTTGCCGCGGCCGCCAACGGGCAGCTCGGCGCGCTTGTCGTCGGCGGTGTCGACCCGGCCGACCTGGCCGACCCGCGACTGGCCGAGTCCGCCCTGGACGCGGTGCCGTTCCTGGTCAGCCTCGAGCTGCGGGGCAGCGCGGTGACCCGGCGGGCGAACGTGGTGCTGCCGGTCGCCCCGGTGGCCGAGAAGGCCGGAAGCTTCCTGGACTGGGAAGGCCGGCTGCGCCCGTTCGAGGCGGTGCTGAACACCTCCGCGATGACCGACGGCCGGGTGCTCGACGCGCTGGCCGCGCTGCTCGACGTACGCCTCGGCACTGCCGACGTGCTGAGCGTGCGTCGTGAGCTGGGCACGCTGCCGGCGACGCGGATGTCCCGGCCGGCCGCGCCGTCGGTCGCACCGGGCCGGGTGCCGCAGCCGAACTCCGGGGAGGCCGTGCTGGCCACCTGGCACCAGCTGGTGGACCTCGGCACCCTGACCGAGGGCGACGAGAACCTCGCCGGGACCGCCCGCCCGCCGGTGGTCCGGCTGGGTAAGGGCACCGCCGAGGCGCTCGGTGTGGTCGACGGTGACGCGGTCACGGTCGGCACCGACCGGGGGGCACTGACCCTGCCGGCGGAACTCACCGAGATGCCGGACGGCGTGGTCTGGCTGCCGACCAACTCACCCGGCTCGACCGTGCGGCGCAGCCTCGGGGCGACGTCCGGCGCGGTCGTCCGGATCTCCGTCCCCGCACCGAGTACGGCCATCCCGGCCGGACGCGTGGCGGCCGACGAGACCGGTCTCCCGGGTCCGCTCCTCAACTCCGGGGGTAACCAGTGAGTCCGATCTACCTGGCCCAGGATCCGACGCTGGCCGACTTCGGCCGGGATCCGTGGTGGCTGGTCCTCGGCAAGATTGTCTTCGCGTTCGCCTTCGGTCTGCTGGCCACCCTGCTCGGTGTCTGGTTCGAACGGCGCGTGGTCGGTTACATGCAGGTGCGGCCCGGCCCCAACCAGGTCGGCCCGTTCGGCCTGCTGCAGACCCTCGCCGACGGCCTGAAGATGGCCTTCAAGGAGGACATCCTGCCGAAGGCGGCCGACAAGGTCGTCTACTTCTTCGCCCCGACCATCTCGGTGATCTGCGCTGTCACCGCCCTGTCGGTGGTGCCGTTCGGCCCGATGGTGAGCATCTTCGGTCACCACACGCCGTTGCAGGTCACCGACGTGCCGGTGGCGGTGCTGCTGCTGCTCGCCTGCTCCTCGATGGGCGTCTACGGCATCGTGCTGGGCGGCTGGGCCTCGGGCTCGACGTACCCGCTGCTGGGTGGTCTCCGGTCGAGCGCCCAGATGATCTCGTACGAGGTCGCGATGGGGCTCAGCATCGTGGCGGTCTTCATGACCGCCGGCACGATGAGCACCAGCGGGATCGTCGCCGCTCAGGGCGACGGCACCGAGCTGACCGTCTTCGGCCAGACCATCCCGGCGCCGGGCTGGTACGCGATCCTGCTGCTGCCGAGCTTCATCATCTTCTTCATCGCCACGGTGGGTGAGACCAACCGGGCGCCGTTCGACCTGCCCGAGGCCGAATCCGAGCTGGTCGCCGGCTTCATGACCGAGTACAGCTCGCTGAAGTTCGCGCTCTTCATGCTCAGCGAGTACGTCGCGATGGTGACCATGTCCGCTGTCACCACCACGCTGTTCCTGGGCGGTTGGCGGGCACCCTGGCCGATCACCATCTGGGAGGGCGCCAACTCCGGTTGGTGGCCGATGCTCTGGTTCTTCGGCAAGGTGATCGCCCTGGTCTTCGTCTTCGTGTGGTTGCGTGGCACGCTGCCCCGGCTGCGGTACGACCAGTTCATGCGGCTCGGCTGGAAGGTCCTGCTGCCGATCAACCTGGCCTGGATCCTGGTCCTGTCGGGCCTGCGCTCCATCGAGGACTGGGACACCCGCGGCAAGGTGATCGCCGTCGGCATCCCGGCCGGCATCCTGCTGATCGCCACGATCTTCTGGCCCAGCCGGCGCCCGACGCCGAAGCCGACGACGCAGGAACAGGTCGACAACCGGCCGCACGGGAGCTTCCCGCTGCCACCGATGGATCTTCAGGTACCACCGAGCCCGCGCATCACGCGCGTGGTCGCCGAGCGGGAGCCGGCCAACATCGTTGCCGGCTCGGACTCCAGGGAGGTGTGACGTGGGCGCGATCACCGGAACGTTCAAGGGATTCGGTGTCACCTTCTCGCACATGTTCAGGAAGGTCGTCACGACCGACTACCCGTTCAAGCCGCCGGTGTCGGCGCCGCGCTACCACGGGCGGCACATCCTCAACCGGCACCCGGACGGCCTGGAGAAGTGCATCGGCTGCGAGCTGTGCGCCTGGGCCTGCCCGGCGGACGCGATCTACGTCGAGGGTGGCGACAACACCGACGAGGAGCGCTTCTCGCCGGGTGAGCGGTACGCCAGCATCTACCAGATCAACTACGCCCGCTGCATCTTCTGCGGGCTGTGCATCGAGGCCTGCCCGACCCGGTCGCTCACCATGAGCAACGAGTACGAGTTGGCCCGGGACAACCGGCAGGACCTGATCTTCACCAAGGAGCAGTTGCTCGCGCCGTTGCTGGAGGGCATGGAGCAGCCTCCGCACCCGATGCGGCTGGGTGACAGCGAGAAGGACTACTACGTCGGCGCGCTGGACAACCCGGGCACCTCCGCCGGTGCGGAGACGTCCCCGATGGGCCCCGGCCGCTACCAGGTCGAGGAGCACCCCGGCGTGACGTTCCCGGGCGCCGAGCAGGCCGCCCAGCGCGTGGCGACCGGCAAGGGAGAGGGAGCATGACCACGTCTACGGTGCTCGCCGCGGCGGGTTCGGTCTCCACCGGTGAGGCGGTCACCTTCTGGATCCTCGCCCCGCTCGCGCTGATCGGCGGGATCGGGATGGTGGCCGCGCGCAACGCCGTGCACTCGGCGCTGTGGCTGGTGCTGACAATGCTCTGCCTGGGCGTGTTCTACGTGCTCCAGGCCGGCCCGTTCATCGGCATGGTGCAGATCATCGTCTACACCGGCGCGATCATGATGCTGTTCCTCTTCGTGCTGATGCTGGTCGGCAGGGACTCCACGGACTCGCTGATCGAGACGCTGCGCGGCCAGCGCGTCGCCGCGATCGTGCTCGGCCTGGGCTTCGCCGGTCTGGTCGGCACCGGCCTCTACCAGGCGCTGGACCGGACCAACACGGTCGGTCTGGAGCAGGTCAACGCCGAGGGGAACGTACAAGGGATCGCCCGGCTGCTGTTCACCAAGTACGTCTTCGCGTTCGAGCTGACCTCGGCGCTGCTGATCACCGCGGCGGTCGGTGCCATGGTGCTGGCCCACGTCGAGCGGCGGAAGCAGGACAAGGTCGACCAGGTGTCCACCATGAAGGCACGCTTCGCCCCGGGCAACTACCCCGGCCCGAAGCCGGGCCCCGGCGTCTTCGCGACCTCCTCCTCGGTGGCCACCCCGGCCCGGCTGCCCGACGGCCGCCTGACCGACCGCAGCATCCCGGCGATCCTTCCGCAGCGCGAGCTGACCGCCGAGGAGACCTCGCTGAAGGGGACGGACAAGTAATGGGATCGTTCTTCTCGGTCGAGCCGACCTACTACCTCGTGCTCGCCGCGGTGCTGTTCACCATCGGCGCCGCCGGGGTGCTGGTCCGGCGCAACGCGCTCGTGCTGTTCATGTGCGTGGAGCTGATGCTCAACGCGGCCAACCTGACGCTGGTCACCTTCAGCCGGATCAACGGTGACCTCAACGGCCAGATCATGGCGTTCTTCGTGATGGTGGTGGCGGCGGCCGAGGTTGTGGTCGGGCTCGCGATCATCATGTCCATCTTCCGGACGCGACGCTCGGCGAGTGTCGACGACGCCAACCTGCTCAAGTACTAGAGGGGTCCACCGGTGGAAGAGACTGTGGAATACGCCCAGGCCACGGGGCTGCTCGGGGGCGTCTGGCTGCTGGTGGCGATCCCGCTGCTCAGCGCGGCAATCCTGCTGCTGCTCGGCCGCCGGGCCGACCGCTGGGGGCACTGGTTGGGCGTCGCCGCCATCGGCGCCGCGTTCGTGCTCGGCCTGAGCTTCTTCTTCCAGCTGCGTGGCCTGGAGAACAAGTCCGTCGAGCTGAGCCTCTGGGACTTCATCGCCGTCGGTGATCTGCGCGTCGACTTCGGCCTGCTGTTCGACCCGCTGGCTGCGGTCTTCGTACTGCTGATCACCGGGGTGGGTTTCCTGATCCACCTGTACGCGGTGGAGTACATGTCGCACGACGCGGGCCGTCGTCGGTTCTTCGCGTACTTCAACCTGTTCGTCGCGGCGATGCTGCTGCTGGTGCTCGGCAACAACTACGTGATGCTGTACTTCGGCTGGGAGGGCGTCGGTCTGGCGTCGTACCTGCTGATCTCCTTCTGGACCGAGCGGCCGAGCGCGGCCACCGCCGGCAAGAAGGCGTTCCTGATGAACCGGGTCGGCGACGCCGGCCTGGCCATCGGCATCTTCATCATGTTCGCCACCCTGGGCACCACCCAGTACGACGAGGTGTTCAACGGTGTCGGCGCGCTGACCGGCACCACGGTGCTGGTCCTCGGCCTGTTGCTGCTGCTCGGGGCGGCCGGCAAGTCCGGTCAGTTCCCGCTCCAGGCGTGGTTGCCGGACGCGATGGAGGGTCCGACCCCCGTGTCGGCGCTCATCCACGCCGCCACCATGGTCACCGCGGGCGTCTACCTGATCGCCCGGTCCAACCCGATCTTCTCGGCCAACTCGACGCTGCAACTCGTGGTGGTCAGTGTCGGCGCGCTCACCCTGCTGATCGGCTGCATCATCGGTGCGGCCAAGGACGACATCAAGCGGGTGCTCGCCTGGTCGACGGTGAGCCAGATCGGCTACATGTTCCTCGGTGTCGGTCTCGGCGGCGCGGCGTACGCGCTGGCCATCGTGCACCTGCTGGCGCACGGCTTCTTCAAGGCCAACATGTTCCTGGGCGCGGGCTCGGTCATGCACGGGATGAAGGACCAGGTCGACATCCGCCGCTTCGGTGGGCTGTCCAAGTACATGAAGATCACCTGGTTGACCTTCATGATGGGTTGGCTGGCCATCATCGGCATGTTCCCCTTCTCCGGCTTCTTCTCCAAGGAGCCGATCATCGTGGCCGCCTTCGAGCGGGAGGACTGGACCGCCTGGCTCTTCGGCGGTGCGGCACTGCTCGGCGCCGGGCTCACCGCGTTCTACATGACGCGGCTGTTCGTCCTCACGTTCCACGGGCCGCAGCGGTGGACCGAGGACATCGAGCACCCGCACGAGTCGCCGAAGCTGATGACCATCCCGCTGATCCTGCTGGCGGTCGGGTCGGTCGGCGCCGGCTTCCTGCTCGCCACGTCCGTCCCGGACTGGCTGACGGAGACCGCCGGACTGGGCGGCGAGCACGCGGAGCACGAGGCGGTCCTCTCGCACACCGTGATCACCATCCTGTCGCTGCTGGTGACCGTGCTCGGTGCCGGGCTCGCCTGGTTCCTGTTCCGCGCCGGCACCGCCACCGCGCCGCAGCCGGCCGGGGTGCTGGTCACCGCCGCCCGGCGCAACCTCTACACCGACACGGTCAACGAGGCGGTCTTCGAGAAGCCGGGCATCTTCCTCACCCGGGCGCTGGTGTACCTCGACAACCGGGGCATCGACGGGCTCGTCAACGGGCTCGCCGCCGCGGTCGGCGGTGGCTCGGGTCGCCTCCGTCGGATGCAGACCGGCTTTGTCCGCTCGTACGCCACCTCGATCCTTGCCGGTGCGCTGCTGGTGATGGCGGCGTTCCTGGCGGTGCAGGCGGGGTGGTTGGCGTGATCGACCTCTTTCCGGCCGCCCCCGCCGGCGGACCACGCAGTGACGACGGAGGTAAGGCCGCATAATGTCCAACTTCCCGTTCCTCTCGGTGCTCACCGTGGCGCCGCTGGTGGGCGCCCTGGTGGTGGCCTTCCTGCCGCGCCACCGCCCGGAGCTGGCCAAGCAGGTGGCGTTCGCCTGGTCGCTGCTCGTGCTGGTGCTCTCGGTGGTGATGTGGGTCAGCTTCAACGCCGGCGGTGACCGGTTCCAGTTCCGCGAGTCGTACTCCTGGATCCCGAACTGGGGGGTCAGCTTCACCTTCGCCGCCGACGGCATCGCGCTGGTGATGCTGATGCTGATCGCGGTGCTGGTGCCGCTGGTGATCCTGGCGTCCTGGCACGACGCGGAGTCGTCGAAGCGGTCGGTGCCCGTCTACTTCGCACTGCTGCTGGTCCTCGAGTGCACGATGATCGGCGTCTTCGCGGCCGCCGACGTCTTCCTGTTCTACGTGTTCTTCGAGGTCATGCTGGTGCCGATGTACTTCCTCATCGGCAGCTACGGCGGCCACCAGCGGCAGTACGCGGCGGTGAAGTTCTTCCTCTACTCGCTCGTCGGCGGTCTGTTCATGCTGGCCGCGGTGATCGGCCTGTGGGTGGTCGGCGGGAAGACCTTCGACTGGCAGGCGCTCTCGCAGGTCGACATCAGCACCGGCACCGAGCGGTGGCTGTTCCTCGGCTTCTTCCTCGCGTTCGCCATCAAGGCGCCGTTCTTCCCGTTCCACACCTGGTTGCCCGACGCCGGTGGCGCCGCCCCGGCGGGGGCGGCGGCGCTGCTTGTCGGCGTGCTGGACAAGGTCGGCACCTTCGGCATCCTGCGTTACTGCCTGCCGCTGTTCCCGGAGGCGTCGAAGTGGTTCGCGCCGTGGGCGCTGGCCCTGGGCGTGATCGGCATCGTCTACGCCGCGCTGCTGGCGGTCGGCCAGAACGACCTCAAGCGGCTGGTGTCGTACACCTCGATCGCGCACTTCGGCTTCATCGGCGTGGGCATCTTCGCCTTCACCACCCAGGCCGGCACCGGCGCGGTGCTCTACATGCTCAACCACGGGCTGGCAACCGGCCTGCTCTTCCTGGTGGTGGGCATGCTGATCTCTCGGCGTGGTTCGTCGCTGATCAGCGACTTCGGTGGCGCCGGCAAGCTCGTCCCAGTGCTCGCCGGGGTGCTCTTCTTCGCCGGTCTCGCCTCGCTCGCGCTGCCCGGCACGGCGCCGTTCATCTCCGAGTTCCTGGTGCTGATCGGCACGTTCACAGTGAACAAGCCGGTCGCGGTGATCGCCACGCTCGGCATCATCCTGGCCGCCGCGTACGTGCTGTGGATGGTGCAGCGCACCACCCAGGGCACCCTCAACCCGGCGCTGACCGAGGTCGACGGCATGCGCCGGGACCTCAACCTGCGCGAGAAGGTCGTGGTCGCCCCGCTGATCGCGCTGATCGTGCTGCTCGGCTTCTTCCCCAAGCCGGTCACTGACGTGATCAACCCCGCCGTCCAGGCGACAATGGACGACATCGGCAGAACCGACCCGGCGCCGTCCGTGGGCGGCACCGTCCAGGAGGCGGCAAAGTGACCGAGTTGAAGCTGCCGTCGATCGACTACGCGGCGATCTCTCCGATCCTGATCATGCTGGGCACCGCGTTGCTCGGCGTGCTGGTCGAGGCCCTGGTGCCTCGTCGCTGGCGGCACGTGGTGCAGTTGACGCTGGCGCTGCTCGCCGTGCTCGCGGCACTGACCATGGTGGTCCTCAGCGCCGACGAGCGGATCATCACGGCGGGTCAGGCGCTCGCGATCGACGGGCCGACGCTCTTCCTCCAGGGCGCGATCCTGGTGCTGGCCGCCATGGCGCTGCTGCTGATCGGTGACCGCTCGGTCGAGCGGGGCGGGGCGTTCGTCGCCCAGGCCGCGGTGACCGCGGAGTCGGCCGACGACCGGCGGCAGGCCGAGGGTCGCAACGGTCTCACCGAGGTCTACCCGCTGACCACGTTCGCGATCGGCGGCATGCTGATCTTCGTGGCGGCGAACGACCTGCTGACCATGTTCATCGCCCTTGAGGTCTTCTCCCTGCCGCTCTACCTGCTCTGCGCGCTGGCCCGTCGCCGGCGTCTGCTGAGCCAGGAGGCGGCGATGAAGTACTTCCTGCTCGGCGCGTACGCCTCGGCGTTCTTCCTGTTCGGCGTGGCCCTGATCTACGGCTTCACCGCCGGCATCCCGGGCCGCACGGCCGGCGTCGACTTCGCCACCATCCACGCGGCGGTGGGCGAGTCGCCGGCCAGCCCGGTGCTGCTCTTCGCCGGCATGGCGCTGCTCGCCATCGGTCTGCTCTTCAAGGCCGCGGCGGCCCCGTTCCACGTCTGGACCCCGGACGTCTACCAGGGCGCTCCGACCCCGGTCACCGGTTTCATGGCGGCCTGCACCAAGGTCGCCGCGTTCGGTGCCCTGCTGCGCGTCTTCCAGGTCGCGTTCGCCGACGCCAACTGGGACTTCACGCCGGTCCTCGGCGCGGTGGCGGTGCTGACCATGCTCATCGGCGCGGTGCTCGCGGTCACCCAGACCGACATCAAGCGGCTGCTCGCGTACTCCTCGATCGCCAACGCCGGCTACCTGCTGGTCGGTGTGTTGGCGCCGAGCCGCGACGGGCTCGCCGGCACGATGTTCTACCTGGTCGCGTACGGCTTCTCGGTGCTGGCCGCGTTCGCCGTGGTGACGCTGGTACGCGACGACGACGGCGAGGCCACCCACCTGTCCCGCTGGGCCGGGCTGGGCCGCCGGTCGCCGTTCTTCGCCGCGCTGTTCACGTTCATTCTGCTGGCCTTCGCCGGTATTCCGCTGACCAGCGGCTTCACCAGCAAGTTCGCCATCTTCGGGCCGGCGCTGGAGGGTGGCCAGGCCTGGCTGGTGATCGCCGGTGTGCTGACCAGCATGATTCTGGCGTTCCCGTACCTGCGGGTCGTGGTGATGATGTGGCTCTCCGAGCCGGGCGAGTCGACCCCGACCGTCACGGTGCCCGGTGGGCTCACCGCCGCGGCGCTGATGATCGGTGTGCTGGCGACCCTGGTGCTGGGTGTCGCCCCGGCGCCGCTGCTGGATCTGGCTACCGGAGCCGCCGAATTCGTTAGATGACCGAAGGATCGATCACCGGGGGTCGGCGCGTGTTCACGTGCCGGCCCCCGGTGCGTATCCCCGGGCCGGAGCAGGTCGAACGGGTGTGGCATGGTTGATAGCGTGGTGAATCCGGCGGGCGAGCGTTCAGGTGCCTCCGGCTCCGGCGGTCGACGGGGTCGGGCGAGCACGAGTCAGTTCGGCGCGCTTGGCCTGAGCCTCGCCGATCCCCGTGTCGAGGCGTCCGTGCTGGGTCTGCTGGACACGGTCGAGGTCGAGTTGCGGGCCAGCGTGGCCAGTGCCGACCCGTTCGTCACCGAGGCCGCCCGGCACCTCGTCGAGGCCGGTGGGAAGCGGTTCCGGCCGTTGCTGGTGGCGCTCGGCGCCCAGTTCGGTGATCCGACCGGTGCGCAGGTGGTCCCGGCCGCCGTGGTGATGGAGCTCACTCACCTCGCCACCCTCTACCACGACGACGTGATGGACGAGGCAGCCGTCCGTCGGGGCGCGCCGAGCGCGAACTCCCGGTGGACCAACTCGGTCGCCATCCTGGTCGGCGACTACCTCTTCGCCCGCGCGGCGGACATCGCCGCCGACCTGGGCCCCGAGGCGGTCCGGTTGCAGGCGCGCACCTTCGCCCGGCTGGTGCACGGCCAGATCGCGGAGACGGTCGGGCCGCGTGCCGACGACGACCCGGTGGCCCACTACCTGCACGTGATCGCTGAGAAGACCGGCTCGTTGATCGCCACGTCCGCCCGGTTCGGCGGCATGTTCGGTGGGGCCGCCCCTGAGCACGTGGAGGCCCTCGCCGGGTATGGCGAAACGATCGGCGTCGCCTTCCAACTCTCCGACGACCTGCTGGACATCGCCTCCGAGTCGGTGCAGTCGGGCAAGACCCCCGGCACGGACCTGCGCGAGGGTGTTCCGACGCTGCCGGTGCTCTACGCCCGCGAGGCGGACGACTCCGACGCGTCGTCGGTGCGGCTGCGGGAGATCCTGGCGACCGGCCCGTTGACCGACGACGCGCTGCACGCCGAGGCGTTGGGGCTGCTCCGGGAGAGCCCGGCGCTCAAGCGGGCCCGGGAGACCGTCCGCAGCTACGCCGAGGACGCCCGCGCGCAGCTCGCTCCGCTGCCGCACGGCCCGTCCCGCAGCGCTTTGGAGTCGCTCTGCGACTACATCGCCGACCGCACCAGCTGATCCACGCCACGGCCCTCCGCAGCGCCGGCGCGGGTCAACAGTCGGCTGCCGACGAGCATGAGGGCGGCGGCGAGCAGCATCGCCACGGCCGCGACGGTCCACATCGCCGGGTAACCGAGGTGGGCGGCGAGCGGGCCCAGGCTCAGCGGGCCGAGGCAGCCGCCCGCGTACACCCCGGTCTGTGTGATCGAGGTGGCGGCGGCCGGTGACCGCGGGTGGAGCCGGACCACCGCGAAGTTCATCAGGCCGGGCCAGGCCCAGCCCAGGCCGAAGCCGAGCACCACACCGACTACCAACGGCACCGAGCCGGTCAACGCGAGCAGGCCCAGCCCGACCGCGCCGACGAGCAGCATCGCGGCGATGAGGGCGACGTGACCGGTCTCGCGGCGGTCGGCCAACCAGCCCGCGCCCACCCGGGCCGCCACGCAGACAGCGCTACCCAGGGTCAGGGTGAGACCGGCGAGGCCCGGCGACAGACCTCGGGCCGCCGAGGAGTCCACCAGGAAGGTGCCGAGCGAGTTGGCCGCGCCCGACGCCAACGTCGCCGCCGCGCCGATCACCACCAGCGCCGCCGTCGCCCGCCCCGCGCGCGCGGCGCCGGCCCGACGGGCCGGGCCAGGCAACTGTCGGGGTACGGCGGCCAGCGTCGTCAGCGCCGCCACGGCGGCGGCCACGAACGCCCAGCGCCAGCCGGCGGTGAGCGCGATGGTGGGCACCGCCGCGCCGGCCAGCAGGGTGGAGACCGGGATGGCGGCCTGCTTGACACCGAACGACAGCCCCTGCCGCCGGGCCGGCACGTGCTGGGCCAGCGCCGCGTTGCTGGCCAACTGGCCGAGCGCGTTCGCGGCGGCGCTGAGCGCCAGCAGACCGACCAGCACCGGGTACGACCTGGCGAAGGCGGCCACGGCCAGCATCGACCCGGCGGCCAGCACGATGCCGCAGCGGGCGACCACCGCCGGTCCGTACCGCTCGACCAACCGCCCGGAGGGCACCGAGGCCAGCGCGCTGACCCCGAAGTAGACGGAGACGGCAAGGCCCAGGCCGGCCGGCGAGAAGCCGAGGTCCGTGCCCATCTGAACGGCGAGACCGCCGAGCAGGAAGACGGGGAGTACGCAGGCCACCGTGGTGACGACTGCGCCGACGCTGGCCCGAACCGGATGGGGTCGGGCAACGGCCGGATCGGGGGTGTTCGAGGTGTCGGTCATCGTTCGGCAAACCTACGCGAGCCCTGTTCACCGCACTCCCGGTGACCGGCGGGCAACAACCTGTGGATGGTGATCTGGCATCCTCGACCCGAACAGGCATTTCGCACCGGGCCTGTTTTTCATATGGTGTAAGTCCACGGCGGCGGAGGTGGTTGTGCGCGACCCCTTGGCAGAACCTTCGGACCTGATTCGCAGCGTGTCCCGAGCGCTACGGGTGCTGGAGTCGGTCGGTCGTGCCCCGAAGGGCCTGACCGTCAAGCAGATCGCCAGACGCTGCGAGCTGACCGTGGCCACCACCTACCACCTGGTTCGCACCCTCGCCTACGAGGGCTACGTGATCCGTCGCGAGGACGGCACGTACATCGTGGGGTTGGAGGTGGCCGACCGGTACCGGGAGCTGGTGACGGCGTTCCGGGGCCCGCCGGCGGTCGGTGAGACACTGCGCCGGGCCGCCCTGGACACCGGCTACAGCCACTACCTTGGTCGGTTCGTCGGCGGCCAGGTGGCCCTCACCGCCGTCGCCGAGGGGCACCGCTCGCCCTACCTGGAGGATCTGGTCCCCGGCTTCGACGAGGGTGCGCACGCGACAGCGCTCGGCAAGTCGCTGCTCGCCACCCTCACGACCGACCAGCGCTACCGCTATCTGCGCGAGTACGGCATGCGCCCGTTCACCACCGCCACGCTCACCACCACCGAGAGTTTCGAGGCGGACCTGGCCGCCGGCGACCGGCGCGGCATGCAACTGGAGATGGGGCAGTTCCGCCAGGGGGTGGCCTGCGCCGCGGTGCTCGTCGCGCCGGACAAGGACATGGAACGCCGGGTCGTGCTGGCCTGCGCGTTGCCGGCCAGCGAGATGATGACCTCCGCCCGGGTGGTACGCGCCAAGCTGCTCACCGTGGCCCGCAGCGTGGCCGACGGCATCGCCAGCGACAACTGACGGCCGAGAGGCCCTCTCCCGGGCTGGGAGAGGGCCTCTCGGGGCGGTCCAACGCGGGACCGCCGGAGGAATGTCAGCGGCTGTCGTGCCGTCAGCTGCCCACCGGGCCGCCGTCGAGGCGCCAGGTGACCACCACGCCCGGCTTGGCGTAGTCACCGTCCGGCCAGTTCGAGGCCGGGTTCTCCACCGAGGCCCCGGTGATCTCGCCCGGGTGCTGCACGGCAACGAAGACCGAGCGGTTGTCGCCGGTGATGAACGGACCGCAGGTCTCCGCGCCGAGCGGCACAGTCAGGAACTGCTTGAGGTGACCCCGCTCCGGACCCTCAACGGCGGTGGCGAACAGACCGTCGTTGCTGCCCAGCGCGTTGCCGTCAGTGGAGATCCAGAGGTTGCCGGTGGCGTCGAAGGCGACGTTGTCCGGGCAGGAGATCGGGGAGACCTTGGTCTTGTCGTACCCGGCGAAGAAGGTCGACGGGTCGGTCGGGTCGCCGCACACGATCGGCAACGACCAGGCGAAGGTCTCCGAGGTGTTGTCGTTGCGGTCCTCGACCAGTTCCAGGATCTGCCCGTGCTTGTTGGCGTTGCGCGGGTTGGCCTCGTCCGGCTTCGGGTTGCTGCCGACGCCCCGGTTGGTGTTGTTGGTCAGCGCCACGTACACCTTGCCGGTGAGCAGGCTCGGCTCGACGTCCTCGGGGCGGTCCATCTTGGTCGCGCCGACCTTGTCACCGGCGAGCCGGGTGAAGGTGAGCACGTCCGCCGCGGTCATCCCGTCGACGAACGACCGGTTGCCGCTGACCAGCCTGATCCAGCGGCCCCGACCGTTGAACGCGCCGTCGGTGGGGAGCTTGCCCGTACCGTCGATCTCGGCGGCGCTGGTCTGGTCGAGCTTCGCCACGTAGAGCGTGCCGGACTCCAGCAGGGTCAGGTTGTGCTTGCGGGCAGCCCAGGAGTTGCCCTTCATGAACTTCTTGTCCGAGACGAACTTGTAGAGGTAGTCGAACCGCTCGTCGTCGCCCATGTACGCGACCACGTGGCCGTCCTTCGCGACGATCACGTTGGCGCCCTCGTGCTTGAACCGGCCCATCGCGGTGTGCTTGCGCGGGCGGCTCTCCGGGTCGAACGGGTCGATCTCGACGACCCAGCCGAACCGGTGTGCCTCGTTGGGGTGCTTCGCCAGGTCGAAGCGCTCGTCCGCGCGCTCCCACTTGCGGCTGCCGCTGGGGTAGCGGCTGGCGGTGCTGATGCCGTAGCGGTCCAGCTTCGGCTTCAGTTCGGCCGGGGCGGCGTCGGCGCCCACGAAGTACTGGTTGAAGTTCTCCTCGCCGGAGAGCACGGTGCCCCACGCGGTCACGCCACCGGCGCAGTTGTTCAGCGTGCCGACGACCGTACGGCCCCTGGGGTCGGCGGCGGTCTTCAGCCAGGCCGAGCCGGCGGCCGGGCCGGTCAGGTCGAACTTGGTGCTCAGGGCGGTGACCCGCCGGTTGTACGGCCGCGGGCCCTTGCCGACCGGCTTCCACTGCCCGGTGCCCGCGACCCGCTCAAGCTCCACCACCGACATGCCGTGCGCGGCCATGGCGGTGCGCACCTGCTCCACGGAGAGCCCGTCCAGGCCGGGGAAGCCCGGGAACATCAGGTCCTCGTTGGTGTACTCGTGGTTGACCACGAGCAGCGCCCGCTTGCCCTGCTTGTCCAGCGGCAGCACACCCACGAAGTCGTTGTTGTAGCCGAACTGCTTGGACTGCGCGGCGGCGGTCTGGTGGTGCAGGTCGAACTCCGGCGCGCCCGGCAGCACCGGGTCACCCCACTTGATCACCACGGCGTGGTCGTAGCCGTTCGGCACGACCAGGGTGTCCAGCTTGTTCGGAGGGATCGGCTTGAAGGTCAGCGCGCCGCTGCCGATTCCGGTGCTCGGACGACCGAACCCGAAGTTCTCCGGAACGTCCGGGGCGGTCGGGGCCGCCATGGCCGGGGCCGCCCCGGCGAGCGCGCCAGCCGCCGTGCCGCCGAAACCGAGCACCAGCGCGCCGACCGCGCCAGCCCGGACCACGCCACGCCGCGACACCTCGGCGTTCACCACATCGCCGAAGTACGCGTTGTCGGAGGTGTTCGGGACCGGGTGGTCACACGCGTTTCCGCACCGGTACAGGCAGGTCATGGCATCACGGGTGCCATGGCGGGTGCCGTTCAACAGGGGGAGCAGCCGGGGACGGTCGCTCATGGGGGAGGCCTCCAGAGAAGTCGGTGGCACGACAGGCGGCGTACCAGCCGGACGCTAGGAGGACGTGGTGAGCACGCGTCAGCCGCGATGTGAACCAGGCATGAACACCTCTCCGGGCGGCACCCGTCTGACCTCGGGCTGAACCGTTCGGCGTGACCGCACGTATTCCCGAGCGGACGCACCGCCGGACGCGCGCCGGAAGCGAGGAGACCGCCATCAGCGACCACGACGCCCAACTGCTCCGCGCGCTGCACGACGAGCACGCGGAGGCGCTGTACGCCCATGCTCTGCGGCTGGTCAACGGGGACCGGCAGCGGGCCGAGGACCTGGTGCAGGAGACGCTGCTGCGGGCCTGGCGACATCCGGAGTCACTCGACCCGAGGCGCGGATCGGTGCGGTCCTGGCTGTTCACCACCGCCCGTAACCTGGCCATCGACGCCTGGCGGCGGCGATCCACCCGGGTCGGCGAGGTGTTCACCGACGATCTGCCCGAACCGCCCGAGGTGATCGACGAGGCCGAGCGGGCGGTGGAGGCGTGGACCGTCGCCGAGGCGCTCAACCGGCTCAGCCCGACCCACCGGGAGGTGCTGGTCGAGTGCTTCTACCAGGGGCGGTCGGTGGCCGAGGCGGCGTCCCGTTTGGGCGTACCGCCAGGGACCGTGAAATCCCGCACCCACTACGCGCTGCGGTCTCTACGGTTGGTCCTGGCCGAGATGGGGGTGACGGGATGACCCGGTGCGAGTTCGCGTACGACGACGGCGCGTACGTGCTGGGCGCCCTGGCCCCCGCCGAGCGGGCGGCCTACGAGCGGCACCTGGGCGGCTGCGCCTCGTGCCGGGAGGCGGTCGCCGAGATCGCCGTCCTGCCCGGGTTGCTCGGGCGCCTCGACCCGGCGGGGTTGGAGCAGATCCTGCCGCCGCCGGCCCCGCCCCGGGTGCCCGCGCTGCTCGACGAGGCCCGCCAGCGTCGTCGTCGGGAACGCGCCGCGGATCGGCGACGGTGGGCACTGACCACACTGGCCGCCGCCGGGCTGGCGCTGCTGGTCGGTGTGGGCACCGCAGTGGCGCTGCCTCGACCGGTCGACCCGCCCGGCGCGCAGGGCAAGCCCGCCCCGCAGGTGTCGATGGTGGCCATGCGGCCGGTGGCCGCCGCCGGGCCGGTGCACGCCGACCTCGGGCTGACCGGCACGAAGTGGGGCACCGAGGTGAGAATGCGTTGCGGGTACGACGCGCGGACGAGCTACGGCAAGGCGTATCCGTTCCGGCTGGTGGCGCGGGGCCCGAACGGTGCCACCGAGCAGATCGGCTCGTGGTTGGCGGCTCCCGGCGACGATCTGAGCTTCACCGGCGCGACGAGGTTCACCGACGCCGAGCTGGTCAGCGTGGAGCTCCAGAAAGCCGACGGCACGCCCCTCCTGACCTACGCCGTCCCGTAACCCACCCCACCCCGTCCCTTTCGCGATCTTGCATTTCCTGTCCTTCCACAAGGGGCATGGAGGGCATATCGGCGACAGAAACTGCAAGATCGCGGGGCGGTCAGGGAGTTGGGACGGGCGTTGGGAGAGGGGCGGGCCGGCGGGTGCGGCGGGAGGCTCGGACGGCGTCGGCGGTGAAGACGATCAGGGCCAGCCAGACCAGCGCGAAGCCGGCCAGCCGGGCCGGGGGCATCGGCTCGTGGAAGATCAGCACCCCGCAGCCGAGCTGAAGGATCGGCGCCAGGTACTGGACCATGCCCAGGCTGCTCAGGGGCAGCCGGTTGGCCGCCCCGGCGAACAGCAGCAGCGGGATCGCCGTGGCCGCGCCGGCCAGCACCAGCAGCGCGGTGTGCCCCGCCGAGACGTGCCCGAAGGTCAGGTCGGCCTTCGCCGTCAGCCAGCCCAGGTAGCCCAGCGCCGGCAACGCCAGCACCGCCGACTCGACGAACAGCCCCTCCGCCGCCGGCAGCCCGAGCCGCTTCTTCACCAGGCCGTAGCCGGCGAAGCTGAACGCCAGGGTCAACGCCAGCCAGGGCAGCCGTCCGTAGTCCACTGTGAGCACCGCGACCGCCGACGCGCCGATGCCCAGCGCCACCCACTGCGCCGGGCGCAGCCGCTCCCGCAGCACCGTCACCCCGAGCAGCACCACTACCAGCGGGTTGATGAAGTAGCCGAGCGCGGTCTCCACGACCCGGTCGGAGTTGACCCCGTAGATGTAGGTGCCCCAGTTGACAGCGATCAGCGCGGCGGCGGCGACGATCCCCGCCACCGCCCACCGGCGGCGCAGCAACGCCCGCAGGAAGCCGATGTTGCGCAGCGCGCCCAGCAGCAGAGCCACGAAGACTACCGACCAGACGATCCGGTGGGCCAGGATCTCCAGCGGGCCGGCGGGTCGCAGCAGCTTCAGGTAGAGCGGAAAGAAACCCCAGAGCAGGTACGCGCCGAGGCCGTAGAGGTATCCAAGGCGGAGTGGCGTCACGTCTCCACCGTAAGGGGCGTAGTGCTGCTTTGTTCCTTTCCGGTGAGCGGGGTCACCGGGGCTCGCCGGTCCAGCTGCATCCACCGTTGCGGCGCGTCCAACGGGGTGAAGCCCACCCCGGCGTACACCTGGTGGGCGTCGTTGGTGCAGAGCAGGATCCGGCGTACGCCCAGCTCATCCAGGTGGTCCCGGACCGCGCCGGCCAACCGTCCGCCCAGCCCGCGACCCCGGGCGGCGCGGTCGACGTACACGTCGCAGAGCCAGGCGAAGGTGGCACCGTCGGTGACGACCCGGGCCACGGCGACCTGGCGGCCGTCCTCCGGCCGGTAGATGCCGAACGGCAGCGAGCCGGCGAACGACCGCTCGGTGGTCTCCCGGTCCCGTCCGAGCGCCCAGTACGCGTCGGTGGACAACCAGTGGTGCACCAGATCGAGGTCGATCCGCTCCGGATCGGTGCTGAGCAGGTGGCCGTCGGAATAGGTCAGCGAGAACATGCCGCGACGCTAACCGCCGAGGTGGGCGGTAAGGCCGCTACATTCCCGAACTCTGGTCATCGGCCCGCCGGGGCCCCGGCCGGGGTCGGAGCCCCGGACGGACCGGGTCGGTGCTGGCTGGTCGGCGGTCAGTCCCGGTCGAGGACGGCGCCGAGGATCCAGGTCACGATGCTCACGAAGAGGGCGCCGAGCACTGCCGCCGGCCAGAAACCGTCCACCGAGAACGGCAACCCGGCCTGGTCGGCGATCCAGCTGGTGAGCAGGAAGAGCAGCCCGTTCACCACCAGGGCGATGAGACCCAGGGTCAGCAGGTAGAAGCCACAACCGACGGTCTTGATGATCGGCTGGAGAACAGCGTTGACCACACCGAAGATCACCGCCACCAGGAGCAGCGTGGTCACCGTCTCGGTGGCCGAGTTCGAATCCAGGGAGATGCCCGGGATGAGGAGCGTGGCCAGCCAGAAAGCCAGTGCTGTGCTGGCCAGCCGAATCAGCAGACCTTTCAGAAAACCCATGGCGGGGATCGTGCCACGGACACCGCAGCGACGTAACCCGCCGGCTGGCGCGTCCGGTGGAATCAGCCGCGCGTCGGCGGGCCGATCAGTTCAGCCGCGCGTCGGCGGGCCGATCAGTTGCGCCTCGATCGGAGTGGGGGAGAGCAGTGCCCACCGCAGCGCCCGACGGTTGACCACCGCCACCATGTCCTCCCGGATCCGGGTCAGCCACTCGGCCGACCCGCCCAGCCCCAGCGCGACTCCGGCCAGGGTGGCCTCGGCGGAGGTCAGTGGCTGGAGCAACGCCAGGTCGGCGCGGCTCAACGCGTCCACATCGGCCGGGGTCAGCTCGTCGCGTACCACCAGGGTGGCCCGCCACGGCGGGCCCGGCACGGCCTCGGCCGCCACCGGCCCGGCGTCGACGATCAGCAGCAACGGCCGCAGCGCGGTGCCCACCCCGTCGGCGACCGCCCGACCGGGAGGGAGCAACGGGATCGTGCCCCCCGGTGCGCCAACCCCACGGACAAACGGCTCCCAGGCCCGTGGCCGGGCGGTCTGCACCACCACCAGGGCGCCGAGTGCCAGGGCGCGCAGGGCCACCAGCTGGGCTGCCCGTACCCCGCCGACCAGCAGCACGCGGGTGCTCTCCGGCCGGAACAGTCGCACTGTGACGGCGCGGCCGTGCCGGTTGGTGCCGACCATCATTCCCGCGTCGCCCACTGACAGCTCCCAGTCGTCCACGGTCGGGCCGGGTCGCTGCCCGGGCGCCGGTGGGCGGGGCTGCGCTCCGGGTGCCGTCAGCGCCAACGGCAGCGTGGCGGCCAGCCCGCTCAGGTGCGCGCCGTCGAGTCGTCGCAGCTTTCCGCCCAGGTCGGTCACCAGCCGGACCAGCGCCTCGCTGGCCGCCGCCAACTCGGCCGCCGTCCCGGCGGCCAGGCGTACGGTCAGCTCGGTCGGCACTCCGCCGGCCGTAGGCGGAGCCGACGACGTCGACATCGTCGGCGACGGGCCTGAGCAGATCGACACCGTCGTGGCCGTCGCCGGCAGCGCCAGCAGGCGGGGTACCAGCCGGCGCCCAGCCGCAGCGCCCGCGTCGGGCCAGTGGAGCAGACGGAAGGTGGCCTGGACGAGACTGCCGGACCGGATCGCCGGCCACGACTCCCGGACCGGGTCGCCGTCGTGGTGGGCCAGCTCGCCCAGTACGCGTAGCGCCGCCGGCACCCCGAGCGGTCGCGCGGCCAACGGCCCGAGCCGGCGGACGATCCGGCGGACCGTTCCGGCGAGTACGCGGCGCAGGTCCTCCTCGGACCAACCGTTCACCCGCAGCACCCGGATCGCCACCACCGCGCGCTCACGCCCGGCGAGCCGCCCGTCGGTGAGCTGCCGGTACGACGTGCCGACCGTGCCACCGGCGCTCGGCACCGGCGCGGGCGCACCGGCGAGCAGCAGTTGGACCAGCAGCGGGGGCTGGTCCGGCCCGGTCGGGGGGAGCAGCGCGGCCGGGGCGGGGATCGCCTGGGACACGTCACCCAGCAGGTCGCCGGGGTCGCCGAGCTCCAGGAGCGCGACCATGCCGGTGGTGTCCTCCAGGAGCGCCGCCGGCCCGCCGGTCAACTCGGTCGAGCGGACCACGGTGCCCGGGGCGACCAGGTCGAGCAGTTCGGCCGCGTCGGCCGGCCCGGTCAACGCCCGCCGGCGGGTGAGGTGCCCGACGGCGGTGCCCAGCCACTCGAACAGCCACCGGCCCCGCACCGGCGCCCAGGCGGCGGCCACCAGCAACACGGCCACCAGTACGGCTGCCGCGACGACCGGCGCGGGTCGGCCGAGGGTGACGAGCACCAGGGCCGCCGCGACCTGTGCGGTGACCAGTTGGCCGGCTCGCGCTCCGGCAGCCGCACGACGGCCGAGTGCGACCCAGTGAGCCGCCGGCGACCGGCGACGGGGGGTGCGCTGCTCGACCGGCAGCGGGCCGCTGTCGGTGGATCGGCCCGGCCCGCCCACCCGTGGGGAGGCGCCTGCCTCGGACCCGACCGGGGTCGGCGGGTGCGGCCCTCCGGTGGTGATCGCCGGCACCGTGCCTCCTCGACCAGTGGGGACCAGGGTCGGGCGGGCCGGCCGCCCTCCGGCGGCCCGTCACGCGCCGCGACGTGGCTGCGGCACATCGTAAGCGACCGATGGCCGCCTCGGTTGTCCACAGGGGAAGCCGGTGGGGTAGCAGAACCGCTACGAGGTCGCTACCGTCAGCCACGAAGTCCTTCGCTGACCCGTGTCTCAGTGCTCGAAAGACTCGGGCCAAGCGACGACGCGTCGCCCCGGGATGGGCGCGTCGACGGCCAGGTGCGATCCGAGAGACGAGGTGACGTCCGGATGTCCCAAACCAAGGCAGAAGCAGCGGTGATGCAGCAGACTGCCGCGAAGTTCGAGCAGGTGGACCAGTCGTTGCAGTCCATGCTGACCGGCCTGCTGGCCGAGCTGGAAGTGTTGCAGCAGGCCTGGCGTGGCGCTGGTGGCCGGTCGTTCGAGCAGGTCAAGCAGCAGTGGTCACAGGACCAGGCGGCGCTGCACCGCGCGCTGCGCGAGACCGCCGGTGCGATCCGCACCGCCGGTCGGCAGTACCACGCGTCCGACGACGAGGTGGCCAGCCGGGTGGCCGGCACCAACCGCGGCGGCATCCAGCTGCCGCTCTGATCCCGCTGGGGAGGGAATCCGATGGACCATGGTGTGCTGGTCGTCAACTTCGCCGCGCTGCAGCAGGCCGGCGCTGACATTCAGAAGGCGTTGAACACCCTCGACGCGCAGCTCGGTCAACTCGAACGTGACGCCGCCCCGCTGGTGGCGAGCTGGACAGGCGACGCGCAGCAGGCCTACGAGCAGCGGCAGGCGCGGTGGCGTTCGGCCTCGCAGGACCTGCAGGGGATGCTGCGTGACATCAGGTTGGCGGTGAACGACTCCGCCACCGACTACCTGGACACCGAGAAGAAGAACACCGGGCTGTTCCAGTGAGCGATGTGGGCCGGGAGCGCTGACCGTGTCCGGGTCAGCGCCCCGCCTGCGGCCGGTCGGCGGCGAGGGCCGTGTGCGGGCGGCTCCAGGCCCTGTGCGGGCGGCTCCTGGCCGTGTGCGGGCGGCTCCAGGCCGTGTGCGGGCGGCTCCAGGCCCTGTGCGGGCGGCCTCAGGCCGGGCCGGCCGGTCGCCAGCGTCGACGGGTGCCCCGGGGCACCACCAGGGCGAGCAGCGCCACGGTGACCGCCGTGATGCCGGCCACCGCCCCGACCAGCAGGGCTCGGTCCCGTGCGGCGACCCGACGGGCCTGATGGGCGAGCTGCGCCGGGTCGGCCCGGTCGTCGGCGAGCGCGGCGACCGGCGGCGCGCCGGCCGCAC
>NZ_JBEYSL010000025.1:0-27007 GCF_040642735.1 Micromonospora sp. NPDC047753
TGGGGAAACGCTCCGGCAGACGGCGCAGCCGAGCGTTCATGTTGCGGATCAGCAGAATGGTCGCGGTGGCCAGCAGCAGGATGAGGAAGAGGCCCATCGGCCCGGCCAGACCACCCGTGCGGGTGTCCCCGAAGTTGTTCTCCGCGAGCACCTGGGCAGCGGTCAGCATGGCGTTCCTCCGATGTGCGGTTGGTAACCAGGGTAGCCCTGCCGGGAATCAGCGCGCGTGCGCCGTCTCCCGCACCCCGGCGAAGAGATCGGACTCTGGCAGCGGGCTGTCGACCATCGAGCGCGCCAGCTCGTAATCCTCGGTCGGCCAGGCGCGCCGCTGGAGCTCCATCGGGACGTGGAACCAGAAGCCGTCCGGGTCGACCTGGGTGGCGTGGGCGCGCAGCGCGTCATCGCGGACCGGGAAGTATTCGGCGCACTCGACCCGGGTGGTGATCCGCGGGCCCTTGTCGGGGCGGTCCTCCCACCGCTTGAGCCACTCCTCGTAGGGCGACTCCAGACCGGCGGCGAGCATGCCCTCGTGCAAGGCCATGATCTTGCCCTTGGAGAAGCCGATGTCGTAGTAGAGCTTCAGTGGCTGCCAGGGCGTGCCCAGCTCCGGGTAGCGCTCCGGGTCACCGGCGGCCTCGAACGCGGCCACGCTCACCTTGTGGCACATGATGTGGTCCGGGTGCGGGTAGCCACCCTCCTCGTCGTACGTGGTCACCACGTGCGGACGGAACTCGCGCATCAACCGCACCAGCGGGCCCGCGGCGACCTCGACGTCCTGGAGGGCGAAACAGCCCTCGGGCAGCGGCGGCAGCGGATCGCCCTCGGGCAGACCCGAGTCGACGAAGCCCAGCCAGGCCTGGTCGACGCCGAGGATCGCCCGTGCGGCGTCCATCTCGGCACGCCGGATCTCGCCGATGTTCGCCCACACGTCGGGTCGGTCGAGCTTGGGGTTGAGCACGCTCCCGCGCTCGCCACCGGTGCACGTCACGACCAGGACGTCCACCCCCTGAGCGACATATTTCGCCGTCGTCGCCGCGCCCTTGCTCGACTCGTCGTCCGGGTGCGCGTGCACGGCCATGAGACGCAGTTGCTCTGCCAACTTCGGCGCTCCTCGTCTGTGCCGGACGGTGGACCCGACCGGGCTCGACCGGCTGACCTGCCGGGATCTTTCTTCACCGCACCCTGTCACCGGCCACCAGCGCCGGGCATGACCTGCCATTCCTGCCGCTGGACCGGGTGGGAGGATGGGGCTCTGTCATTCTTGCCGATGCCGCCGACAACAACGCCAGGAGATACCCGCCGGTGACCGAGACGCACGCCACAATTTCACCAGGCGCGCCGGTATTCCCGGCCGGGCGCTACGGCCGCCGTCGGGCACCGGGCGGAAAGCGCCGCCGTACGCTGATGGCCGCGCTGGCACTGTTCGCGCTCGTAGCGACGCTGACCGTGATCTCGGTCCGGCTCTACCGCCAGTACGGCGACCCGGTCTACGACGCCCAGGTGATCACCTACACCGACATCACGGACAAGCAGGTGCTTGTCGATTTTCGGGTGACGGTCCCGTCCGGTGGATCAGCGGTCTGCGTGCTGCGTGCCCGGGACCGTGCCGGCGCCGAGGTCGGCCGCGAAGAAGTCACCGTCACCGCCGACCCCGGGGATCGGCACGTCACGACCCGGCACCGCCTGACGACCACCGCGCGGCCGTTCATCGGTGAGGTCCTGCGCTGCCGAGCACCGTCCTGAGCTGCCCAAACAGCACCAAAAGTGGGGCCGCCGGGGCGTTCACGCCCGGTGTGTGATCCGGACACCGGCGGTGATGGCCGACACGCTGTGTCGTACCGCACTGGTAACTTGGTAGTTCACCTGTCAGCCAGCCACGCACAACTGAGGAGAACGCCTGTGTCCACTGGCAACGAGGCGCCCGCCACCTGGCTGTCCCAGGACGCGTACGACCGCCTCCAGGCCGAGCTCGACGAGCACATCGCCAACCGCCCGGTGATCGCAGCCGAGATCAACGCTCGGCGCGAAGAGGGCGACCTGAAGGAGAACGGCGGCTACCACGCCGCCCGCGAGGAGCAGGGCAAGGCCGAGGGCCGCATCCGCTACCTCCAGGAGCTGCTGCGCACCGCGAAGGTCGGCGCGGCGCCGACGGCGGACGCGGTGTCGCCCGGCATGGTGGTGACGATCTACTTCGACGACGACACGAACGACACCGAGACCTTCCTGCTCGGTTCCCGGGAGATCGCCGCCACCACCGACCTGACCGTCTACAGCCCCGAGTCCGCGCTGGGCAAGGCGATCCTGGGCGGCCGCGCCGGGCAGACCTGCACCTACACGGCCCCCAGCGGCGCCGACATCAAGGTGACGGTGGTCAGCTTCGAGCCGTTCTCCGGCTGACCGTCGCCGATCGCGTCACCCGCTTCCGACCGGGTCGACCGACGCCGGCACCCCGCTGCCGACACACCGCGCATCCGAGGCGTGACACCCACAGGTGTCACGCCTCGGCCGCGAAGACCACCTGGTAGCCGCTGGCCCGCAGGGCGCTGATCAGGGTGTCCGAATGCTCGACACCACGGGTCTCCACCGACAGCGCCACCTCCACCTCGCCGAGGCTGAGGTGCGGGTTGGCCCGCTGGTGTTCCACGTCCACCACGTTGGCCCGGTGCTCGGCGATCTGGCTGAGCAGCGACGCGAGCTGCCCCGGCCGATCCGAACAGCGCACTGTCACCCGCAGGTAGCGGCCCGCCGCGGCCAACCCGTGCTCGATCACCCGCATCATCAGCAGCGGGTCGATGTTGCCGCCGGAGAGCACCGCGACCACCGGCGTCTCCACCTCGACCACACCGGCCAGCAGCGCGGCCACACCGACCGCACCGGCCGGCTCGACCACCTGCTTGCCCCGCTCCAGCAGCATCAGCAGGGCCCGGGAGATGTCCTCCTCGGAGACCGTGACGATCTCGTCGACCAGCTTGCGCACGTGATTGAAGGTGATCTCGCCCGGCCGGCCGACCGCGATGCCGTCGGCGATGGTGGAGAAGATGGGCAGCCGGACCGGTTCCCCGGCCACCAGTGAGGGCGGGAACGCCGCCGCCCCGGCCGCCTGCACGCCGATGATCCGGACGTCCGGGCGCAACGCCTTGGCGGCCACCGCCATGCCCGAGATCAGACCGCCGCCACCCACCCCGGTGATGATCGTCTTCACCTCCGGGCACTGTTCGAGGATCTCCAGCGCCACAGTGCCCTGCCCGGCGATCACATCAGGGTGGTCGAACGGGTGGATCAGCACCGCGCCGGTGCGCTCGGCGTACGTGTGCGCCGCGACCAGCGACTCGTCGACCGTGTTCCCGGCCAACTCGACCTGCGCGCCGTACCCCTTCGTGGCGGCCACCTTCGGCAGCGGCGCGTTGACCGGCATGAAGACGGTGGCGTGCGTGCCGACCAGGCCGGCGGCGAGAGCTACGCCCTGCGCGTGGTTGCCCGCGCTCGCCGCGACCACCCCGCGCTCCCGCTCCGCGGCCGACAACCGGGAGATCCGCACGTACGCGCCCCGCACCTTGTACGAGCCGGCGCGCTGCACGTTCTCGCACTTGAGCCACGTCGGCCCGCCCAGCGCCGCGCTGAGCGGCCGGGAGGGCTCGAGTGGGGTGGTGCGGGTGACGCCAGCGAGCAACTCCCGTGCGGCCCGCACGTCGTCGAGACCGACCAGTTCCGTCATGCCCCGATCGTGCCATTCGCCCCCGGGGCACCCTGCGGCGACACCGGTGCGAGGCGTGCGGGAGACGATCACGCGGTGGCCGTCGACCCCGTTTCGACGCGGGGATAACCGGGGGCGTGGCGCGTCCACGGGGCGGCCATCTCGAACTGCCCTGCCACACCGAGCAGCAGCAGCTCCGAGCCGGGCGGACCGACCAGCTGCACGGCGACCGGCAGACCGTCGGGGCGGCGTCCGACCGGCACGACGACCGCCGGCAGGCCGGCGATGTTCCAGGGTGCGGCGTACGGCGCGTACCGGATGTTGGCTGTCATGTTCGCCCGCCAGGACCGCTCCGACCAGCGGGCCGCCTCCGGTGGCGCGCTGGCCAGCGCCGGGGTGAGGAGCAGGTCGACCGAGTGATCGGTGAAGAAGTCGACCGACCGTTGCCGCCAGGCGGCCCGGTCCGCCTCCCGCACGTAGCCGCGACGCTGCGCCCACTCGCCGAGCGCGACGTGTCGCCGGGTACGCCGTTGCAGCCCCCGCCGGTCCAGACCGGAGGCCCGGACGTCGGTCGCGGCAGCGGCGAACCAGGTGGCGATGCCCTGCAGGCCGAGCGCGGTCGGGTAGACCGGATCGGCCGGCACGGTGTCGTGCCCGGCGGCGGCGAGGAGCCGACCGGCGGCGGCGACCGCGTCCCGGTTGGGCGCGTCCGGTGCGACACCACGCACCGGGGAGCGCAGCGAGACACCCACCCGCAGCCGCTGCGGGGGGACCAGCTTCTCGGGACGCCGGCCGGCGAGCACCGAGAAGCCGACCGCCGCGTCGGCGACCGTGCTGGTCAACATGCCGTGCTCGGTGAGGCCGAACCAGTCGTCCGCCCCGAGCTGGCAGGGCACCACGCCCCGACCCGGCTTGAGCCCGACGAGTCCGCAGCAGGCCGCCGGAATCCGGATCGAGCCGAGACCGTCGTTCCCGTGCGCCATCGGCACCAGCCCGGCCGCGACCGCGGCGGCGGCACCACCGGAGGACCCACCGGGGGTACGCGTGCTGTCCCACGGGTTACGGGTCACCGCGCTGTCGTCGTCGGTGAGCGCCCACAGCCCCAGCTCCGGCATTCGGGTCACGCCGAGGATCACCGCGCCGGCGCCGCGCAGCCGACGCACCACCTCGTGGTCGGCCTCCGCCACGTCGGTGCGGGCGGCCGCCGACCCGTTCCAGGTGGGCAGGCCGGCGACCGGGGTATTCTCCTTGACCGCCACCGGAACCCCGGCCAGCGGCAGGTTGGCCAGGTCCTCCTGCTCGTCGACCTTCTCCGCCTCGGTGATCGCCGCACCGCCGCGAACGGCGCGGAACGCGGCCAGCTCACGGTCGGCTCGGGAGATGTACTCGAGGTGGTCGGCGACGACCTGGGTCGCCGAGACGTCACCTCGACGTACGCCCCGGGCGATCTGCTTGGCGGTCGCTCCGACCCAGGTCGCCATGATGTCCTGCACGGCCATCCTTCCCCAGCGGTCAGCCCAGCGCCTGCTCCAGATCGGCGAGTAGGTCGTCGACCGTCTCGATGCCGACAGACAGTCGCACGAGATCGCCGGGAACTTCAAGCGGCGAGCCGGCAGCACTTGCGTGTGTCATCCGACCCGGGTGCTCGATCAGGGATTCCACACCACCCAGCGACTCGGCGAGCACGAAGAGCTTGGCCCGGTTGCAGATCTCGACGGCGTGGTCCTCACCACCGGCGGCGCGGAACGAGATCATGCCGCCGAACCGGCGCATCTGCTTGGCGGCCACCTCGTGACCGGGGTGCGAGGGCAGCCCCGGATAGAGCACCTGGGCGACCTTGGCGTGACCGTCGAGGTACGCGGCGAGCCGCTCGGCGTTGTCGCAGTGCCGATCCATGCGTACCCCGAGGGTCTTGATGCCGCGCAGGGTGAGCCAGGCGTCGAACGGCCCGTTGATCGCGCCCATCGCGTTCTGGTGGTAGCGCAACTCCTCGCCGAGCCCGGCGTCGGCGACGACGAGGGCGCCACCGACCACGTCGGAGTGCCCGCCGACGTACTTGGTGGTCGAGTGCACCACCACGTCCGCGCCGAAGGCGATCGGCTGCTGGAGGTACGGCGAGGCGAAGGTGTTGTCCACCACCAGCAGGGCGCCCGCGTCGTGTGCCACGGCGGCCAGGGCGGCGATGTCGGCGATGCCGAGCAGCGGGTTGGTCGGCGTCTCCACCCAGACGATCTTCGTGCGGCCGGGCTGCACCGCCGCCCGGACCGCGTCCGGGTCGGAGACCTTGGCCGGGCTGAACTCCAGGCCCCAGCGCTGCGCGACCCGGGCGAAGAGCCGGTACGTGCCGCCGTACGCGTCGTCCGGGATCACCACGTGGTCACCGGGCTGGCACACGGCCCGCAGCAGGGTGTCCTCCGCCGCGAGGCCGCTGGCGAAGGCGAGACCGACCGGCCCGCCCTCCAGCGCCGCCAGGCACTCCTGGAGCGCGTCACGGGTCGGGTTGCCGGAGCGGCTGTACTCGTAGCCGAGGCGAGGTGCGCCGACGGCGTCCTGGGCGTACGTGCTGGTCTGGTAGATCGGTGGTATCACCGCGCCGGTGCGGGCCTCGGGGTCCTGACCGGCGTGGATGGCGAGCGTCTCGAAGCCGTGACTCATTCTGGTGAGGCTAGTGCCCCGTCCCGAGGGCTGGAACGGAACCCGCGCTCCCGGTGAGGGCCGGACCTTCCGGCCCGGCCCCGCGCCAGGGCGATCCCGTCAGCCGGCCGGGACCGGCAGCACGTGCAGCATCGCCGGACGGGCTCCGGTCCAGTCCCAGCTGACCGCGTAGACCCGGGCTCCGTTCGGCGACCAGGCCAGTCCTCCGGCTGGGAGCTCATCACCCAGCTCGTAGCGGGCCAGTTCGGTGCCGTCCAGGGCGAAGACGAAGACGTCCGGGGCGTAGTAGGCGTGGGCACCGGCGGCGATCCGGGTGCCGAGACGCGACAGCTCGACGGCGCGCGGGTACGGGCCGGTGGCGTACGTCGCGCTGGGCGTGGCGATCTCGGTGAACGGGAACGCCTGCACCAGGGGCGGTGAACCGGCGGCCGTGTAGAGGGTGGTGCCGGTCGGGTCGAGGGCGACGTCACGGAGGTTGCTGCCGACCGCGCTGAAGGCGTTGGTCCTGGGTGTGCTCAGTGCGCCTCCGACACCGATGTCGTACGCGTACACCGAAGCGGGGCTCAACCCCGGCTGCCCGACCAGCAGCACCGAGCGGTTCTGGCTGGCGGCAGCGAGCAGCGGAGCGCCGTAGAAGTACTGGCCGACGGCCACCCCCGTGGCCACCCGGGCCGGCTGGCGTCCCAGGTCGATCCGGCCGATGTTGCCGTCCCCCTGGCCACAGCCGTAGCCGAACCACAGGTACCGGCCGGTCAATGCCAGCGACGACGGGCACTCGCCCGCGCCGGTGTCGTACCGGGCCGACTCGACCAGCGAGCCGGTGTCGAAGGCGGCGATGGCGTTGGCGGTGGGCAGCGCCACGTAGAGGGTCCGCCGGTCGGCGCTGAGCATCAGCTCGGTGGGGCCGGGCAGGCCCGACAGCGTGCCGAGCACAGTGCCTGTCGCGCTGGTCACCACGACATCGGTGGCGGAGCTGCCACCGCTGACGAAGACCCGGTCACCGGCCGACACCACGTCGGCCACCGTGTTCAGCGGCAGTGGGGTGGCGGTCTGCGCGGCGGCCGCCTGGGCATGGCCCGGGGCCGCGCCGGTGAGCAGCCCGGCGGTCAGCGCCGCCAGCGCCAGGGTGAGACCTCTTCTGATCTGCAAGCTTCGTCCTCTCAGAGCGTCGACGCGGACGCCGACGGCCGGGATCACCCCGCGCTCATTCATTCACGCAGATGACTACCACAGCCGGTTCAGGCGTGGGGGGCGCCGTGACCCGCGAGGCCGCCGGCATAGCCTGGCCCGATGAGCGGTTGCGTGTTCTGCGGGATCGTGACGGGCGAGGTGCCGGCGTTCCGGGTGGCCGACACCCCGGACGGGGTGGCGTTCCTGGACACCCGGCCGGTGTTCAAGGGGCATGTCCTGGTGGTGCCCCGGCCGCACCTGGTGACCCTGGCGGAGTTGCCGGCCGATCTGCTGCCCGCCTACTTCGCCATGGTTCAGCGGCTGGCGGTGGCGGTGGAGACCGCCCTCGGCGCCGGTGGGACGTTCGTGGCGATGAACAACAAGGTGTCCCAATCGGTGCCCCACCTGCACACCCACGTGGTCCCGCGCACCAAGGGCGACGGGTTGCGGGGCTTCTTCTGGCCGCGCACGAGGTACGACGACGACACCGAAGCCCAGACGTACGCGGACCGGATCGCGGCAGCACTGCCCGACGGGGCCTGACTGACGGTCACGCGGGTAAGGAAGCTGGACCCTCCGGTGTTACACGCTGGGAGAGGTACGAGAGGAGATCCCCACCGTGTTTTTGCGCCGTATGAACGCCGATATGGTCTCGCCCGACCAGGCCCTGCCGGGCCGTCCGATCGCCATGCCGGTCGCCGACCGCCACGAGGTGCTGGGCACGCCGTTGCAGGGCCCGTTCCCTGAGGGCCTCCAGGTCGCGGTCTTCGGCATGGGCTGTTTCTGGGGTGCCGAGCGGCTGTTCTGGACGCTGCCCGGCGTCTACACCACCTCCGCCGGCTACGCGGGTGGCATCACCAAGAACCCGACGTACGAGGAGACGTGTTCCGGCCGGACCGGGCACGCCGAGGTCGTCCAGGTGGTGTACGACCCCAGCAAGATCAACTATGAGGATCTGCTGAAGGTCTTCTGGGAGAACCACGACCCGACCCAGGGCATGCGCCAGGGCAACGACGTGGGCACCCAGTACCGCTCGGCCATCTACACGACCACCGACGAGCAGCGGACCATCGCTGAGTCGTCCCGCGACGCGTTCCAGCCGATCGTGACGCGGGCCGGCAAGGGTGCGATCACCACTGAGATCGCCCCGCTCGGCAGCTACTACTTCGCCGAGGACTACCACCAGCAGTACCTCGCGCCGACCAAGAACCCGAACGGGTACTGCAACCACGGCCCGAACGGGCTGAGCTGTCCGGTCGGCGTGGCCCGTGTCGGCGGCTGACCACGACGCACCATTCTGTCGGGGTGCGGCGCTCGCCGCGCCCCGACAGCTGTGCGGCTCCAACCCGTTTCGCAGCGGGTCGGGCGACGAGATCCTGGTCGTCTTCACCGCGGCGAAGATGAGGGCGATGGGGTACGCCGACCCGACCTCCGCCACCTGAGCCACCGCCGTTCGGCCGCCCCCGGAGGTGTCCGGGCATTCCCGTTCGGCCCTGTGATCGAAATCCGTTGCCGAGCCCGACGAGAACTCGATAACGTGGCCGTACACGTGAAAGGAGGTGGTCCAGACTTGTATAGCAATCGGACTCGTGAGGTGGCTGTCAGCTAGCCGCTGTCCTCGACAGTGATCGGTCTGCCGCGAGGCGGGCAAAAGCACCATCGTCGAGACCGTGTGGCAGCGGTGCGGCGAATCCACGACAGCCACCCGACCCCCGGGGTGCCGGCCAAGTCCAGCCGGCCCGCGCACATGCGCGGAGCGCCCCGGGGGTCGCTCCATATCCGCGGGAGTGGCGATGTCCATGCGCGAGCTGGTGGTGCTGGGGACGGCCAGCCAGGCGCCGACCCGTCAGCGCAACCACAACGGGTACGTGTTGCGTTGGGACGACGAGGTGATCCTCTTCGACCCGGGTGAGGGCAGCCAGCGCCAGCTCCTGCACACCACCGTCACCGCCACCGACCTGACCCGGATCTGCGTCACCCACTTCCACGGCGACCACTGCCTGGGCCTGCCCGGCACCATCCAGCGGCTCTCCCTGGACCGGGTGGCCCACCCGGTCGCTGTGCACTTCCCCGCCGGCGGTGCCGAATACTTCGCCCGGCTGCGGTACGCCACCTCGTTCTACGAGACCGCCGAGCTGCGGGTCGAGCCCATCGAGGCGGACGGGCAGCGGATCGCCCTGCGCTGCGGCACGCTGGAGGCACGCCGGCTCCGGCACCCCATCGAGACGTACGGTTACCGGCTGGTCGAGCCGGACGGGCACCGGATGCTGCCGGAGAAGCTGGCCGCGTACGGCATCGCCGGGCCGGCCGTCGGCGAGCTGATCCGCGTCGGGCACCTGGACCTCGACGGGCGCCGCGTCACCCGGGCCGACGTGGGCGTGCCCCGGCCGGGGCAGCGGTTCGCGTTCGTGATGGACACCGGCCTCTGCGACGGGGTGTACGCCCTCGCCGAGCACGCCGACCTGCTGGTCATCGAGTCGACGTTCCTGGAGTCGGAGGCCGCGCTCGCCGCCGAGGTCGGCCACCTGACCGCGGCGCAGGCCGCCCGGGTGGCGACCGAGTCCGGGGTACGCCGGCTCGTACTCACCCACTTCTCCCAGCGCTATCCCGACCCACGCCGGTTTCACGACGAGGCGCGCGCGCACTTCGACGGCGAGTTGATCATCGCCGAGGATCTGACCACGGTGCAGGTTCCGCCCCGCCGGGTAGCCTCGGCCGGGTGACCGTCACGCTCCGCCCCGCGACCGAAGGCGACCTGATGGCGGTGGGTGCCCTGCACCAGCGCTCCCGGGTCGCCGCGTACTCCGCCTTCGTGCCGGCCGAGGCACTGGCCGACCCGACACCGGAGGCGATGGGGCGGTACTGGGTCGAGCGGTGGATCTGGGAGCGGGACACCCACCGGATGACAGTGGCCGAGCGGGCCGGGGCGCTGGTCGGGTTCAGCCACCTGGGCCCGGACGACGAGGACGACCCCGCCACCGGGCTGCTCAACGCGATCCACCTCGACCCTGCCGAGCAGGGCCGTGGCGTCGGCCGCACCCTGATGGTGGACGCCCTGGATGCCATGCGGGCGCAGGGCTGGCGGCGTGCCGTGCTCTGGGTGCTACGGGACAACGCCCACGCCCGTTCCTTCTACGAACGCGGCGGCTGGACCCCCACCGGCGCCGAGCGCGCGGAACACATAGGCAACGCCCTAACGCCCCAGATCCGCTACACCCGCCCCCTCTAACCCACCCCACCCCACCCCACCCAACCCGCGCCGATCTTGCACTTCCTGTCGGGACAAAACCTGACAAGAGCCGCGTTCGGGCGACAGTAAGTGCAAGATCGACGAGGCGGGGGGCGGGGGCGGGGGGGGCGCGGGGGTTAGTGGGCTCCCAGGTGGGACAGGAGGTCTTGGCGGGTCAGGACGCCCTTGGGCTTGCCGTCGACGAGGACCAGCGCGGCGTCGGACTTCTCCAACATGCCCACCGCCTCGCTCACCGGCTGACCACCGCCGATCATCGGCAGCGGGTCGCCCATGTGCCGCTCGATCGTGTCGTGCAGGTGGGCCTGGCCGGTGAACAGCGCGTCGAGCAGGTCCCGCTCGGCGATCGAGCCGGCGACCTCACCGGTCACCACCGGCGGCTCGGCCTTGAGCACCGGCAGCTGCGAGACGCCGTACTCGCGCATGTAGTCGATCGCGTCGCGGACGGTCTCGGTCGGGTGCACGTGCACCAGCTCGGGCAGGCCGCCCGGCTTGCTGGCCAGCGCGTCGGCCACCGTCGGCTCTGCGCCCGAGTTGTCGAGGAAGCCGTACCGGGCCATCCACGAGTCGTTGAAGATCTTGGAGAGGTAGCCGCGGCCGCCGTCGGGCAGCAGCACCACCACCACGTCGTCCGGACCGGCCCGGCGGGCGACCTCCAGAGCAGCGACCACCGCCATGCCGCAGGAACCGCCGACCAGCAGCCCCTCCTCGCGGGCCAGTCGCCGGGTCATCTCGAAGGACGCCTTGTCGGAGACCTCCACGATCTCGTCGGCGACACCCCGGTCGTACGTCTCCGGCCAGAAGTCCTCGCCGACGCCCTCCACCAGGTACGGACGGCCGGTGCCCCCGGAGTAGACAGAGCCCTCCGGGTCGGCCCCGATGACGCGCACCCGACCCTCGGACGCCTCCTTGAGGTAGCGGCCGATGCCGGAGATGGTGCCGCCGGTGCCGACGCCGGTCACGAAGTGGGTGAGTTCGCCGTCGGTCTGCTTCCACAGCTCCGGACCGGTCGTCTCGTAGTGCGAGCGCGGGTTGGCCGGGTTGCTGTACTGGTTGGGCTTCCAGGCGCCGGGGATCTCCCGGGTCAGCCGGTCCGAGACGTTGTAGTACGAGCGCGGGTCCTCCGGCGCTACGGCGGTCGGGCAGACCACCACCTCGGCGCCGTACGCCCGGAGCACGTCCTGCTTGTCCTGGCTGACCTTGTCGGGGCAGACGAAGACGCACTTGTAGCCCTTGAGCTGGGCCACCAGGGCCAACCCGACACCGGTGTTGCCGCTGGTCGGCTCGACGATGGTGCCACCGGGCTTGAGCAGGCCGGCGGCCTCGGCGTCCTCCACCATCCGCAGCGCGATCCGGTCCTTCACCGAGCCGCCCGGGTTGACGTACTCCACCTTGGCCAACACTGTGGCCTGGATGCCCTCGGTGACGTTACGCAGACGCACCAGCGGGGTGTTTCCGATCATGTCGACGACGTTGTCGTAGTACTGCACGGTGTGCCCTTCGTTGCGGCGCCGGCGGTGGGCGACCGGGAAGACGATTGCTCACCGCCCAGCGTACGTGTCGTCAGGGCACCAACCCCCCGGGGATGACCGAGCTACGGCGGGCCTCCCACTCGAGGAACCGGTCGGTCTCGGCGAGCACGCTGCCAGCCAACCAGGTGACCATCACCGCGTCGTCGGCCAGCCCGAAGATCGCCAGCGGGATCTCCGGGAGCAGGTCGATCGGCGAGACGATGTACGCCGTCGCCGCGGTCATCAGGGCCAGCCGAAGGCCGCCGTCGTACTCCCCCTTTGTGGTGGCCCTGATCATCCGGGGCAGCGCTGCCAACCGCGTGCCGATCGACGGCCCGTTGCGCGCCCCGGCCGCCAGGGCCCGCGCCAGGGCCGTGAACGCCGCGCTGCGCTTCAGTGTCTTACCCATCGTCGCGCTCCTCTCCGCCGGATCAGCGTGGCGGGTCGGCGCAAGTCGGCCGGCCTCTGGAACCCAGGTACCCCGTCGCGTCGGTTTCCAGGCACCCGGGTGCCGTCACGACGACAGCGGTGTGTCGGGCCAGCGCGATAATGTCGAGATATGGGGGTGGCAGGTTTCGTCGTACCCGATGAGCGCTGGCGGCAGGCCAGGCGCGTCGCCCTGCTGGCGGCCATCGGGACAGGTGCCACCGCGGCGGCCGTGGTGGCGACCGGCGGGGTGCTGGTCGGCCAGGCACGCCAGGCACGACGGACCATCCCGATGGCCGAGGCGCCGCCGCCCCGCTGCGACGGGATGTACGGCGCGAAGTTCCCCGGCCCGGCGCTCACCATGGTCGTGCTCGGTGACTCGTCGGCGGCCGGCTACGGGGTGCACCGCCGTCGGGAGACGCCCGGGGCGCTGCTCGCCACCGGCCTGTCCCGTCGACTGCACCGGCCGGTGCAGCTGCACCGCTTCGCGGTGGTCGGCGCCATCTCGGCGGCGCTGCGCCACCAGGTGGAGGCGGCGCTGGAGTGCCGACCCGACATCGCGGTGATCCTCATCGGCGGCAACGACATCACCAACCGCACCCCGCGCGGCCTGGCGGTGCGCTACCTGGTCGAGGCGGTGCACACCCTGCGTGACGCGGGATGCGAGGTGGTCGTCGGCACCTGCCCCGACCTGGGCGCGATCCGCCCGATCCAGCCTCCTCTGCGCTGGCTGGCGCACCGCTGGAGCCGCCAGCTCGCGGCCGCCCAGACGGTGGCCGTGGTCGAGGCGGGCGGGTGGACGGTCTCGCTCGGTGACCTGCTCGGCCCCCGGTTCGCGGCCGAACCGACCCGGATGTTCGCCTGGGACCGGTTCCATCCTTCCGCCGAGGGGTACGCGATGGCCGCCGCCGCGCTCCTGCCGACGATGCTCTCCGCCCTCGGCGCGACCCCGGAACGACGGGCCACACCGACGCTCGGGGACGGCGTACGGTCGCTGCCGAGGGCCGCGCAGGAGGCGGCCCGACACGCCGGCACGGAGGTCAGCGGCGTCCAGGTACGAGGCCGCGATCGGGGGCCGGCCGGCCGGTGGGCGCAGCTGCGCCGACGGGCGTTCTTCGGTGTCGGCGCGGTGCCGCAGCACGGGTCCGCCTCGGACACCTCGACAGTGGAGGGACTGGCATGAACGAGCGCAGCGCGCGGAGCGTGACCTCCGGCGTCGCCGGCCGACTGGGTCGGGCGGCGGCGATCTCGCTGTTCGCCGGCACTGTCGGGGGCGCCGCCGTCCTCGCAGGTGAGGCGTTCATCGCCCGGCACCGACGCTACGCCGAACCGGAGCTCGGCCTTGCCCTGCGCGCCACGATCGGCCGGGCGGGCGCTGCCCCGCTGCGGCTGGTGTTGCTGGGCGACTCGTCGGCACTGGGCGTCGGTGTCGACCGTCTGGAGGACACCATCGGCGGGCAGTTGGCCAACCTGCTCGCCGAGGGGCCGGCCGGCCGTAGGGTGCACCTGTCCAGCGTCGGCGTCTCCGGGTCCCGCTCGACGGACCTCGCCACCCAGGTGGCCCGGGCCCTGCTCGGCGAGCGGCCCGACGTGGCGTTGATTCTGATCGGCGCGAACGACGCCACCGGGCTGCGCCGGCCCTCCGACGCGGCGGCCTATCTCGGCGCCGCGGTGCACCGCCTGCGCGAGGCACGCGTCGAGGTGGTGGTGGGCACCTGCCCCGACCTCGGGGCCGTGCGTGCCATCGCGCCTCCGCTGCGCCAGGTGGTCGGCTGGTCCGGGCGTCGGGTGGCCCGCGCGCAGACCACTGCCGTGCTGGAGGCGGGCGGCTCGGTGGTCGACCTGGCGACCGAGACCGGGCCGGTGTTCCGGGCCGACGCCGGGACGCTCTGCCAGGACGGCTTCCACCCCTCCGCCGACGGCTACCGGGTGTGGGCGCACGCGCTGCTACCGGCCATCGTCGCCGCGGCGGCGGCCACGGCCCGGCGCTAGATCCCCCCGGCCAGGGTGACATTTCCCGCCGCGTCCGCTTCTTCCGCGCGATGTTACCGGCGGGTTAACGTTGGTCCATGCCGATTGAGTCGTCCCGCGACGCCGTCATCGTCGCCACCGCCCGCTCCCCCATCGGCCGGGCGCACAAGGGTTCCCTGCGCGACGTCCGCTCCGACGACCTCGCCGCGACCATCGTCCAGGCCGCGCTGGACAAGATCCCCGCGCTTGATCCGACCACGATCGACGACCTCTACCTCGGGTGCGGCCTGCCCGGCGGCGAGCAGGGCTTCAACATGGCCCGGGTGGTGTCCACGCTCCTCGGTCTGGACACTGTCCCCGGCGCCACGCTGACCCGCTACTGCGCCTCCTCGTTGCAGACCACCCGGATGGCGATGCACGCCATCCGGGCCGGCGAGGGCGACGTGTTCGTCTCCGCCGGGGTGGAGATGGTTTCCCGCTACGCCCGGGGCAGCTCCGACGGGCTGCCGCCCGAGGCGCAGGCCCTGGTCGGCGGCCGCTGGGAGAACCCCCGCTTCGGCACGGCGGCTGAGCGCTCGAAGCGCCGCGCGCAGGGCGACGCCGAGGTGTGGACCGACCCGCGTGAGGCCGGCGAACTGCCCGACATCTACCTGTCCATGGGGCAGACCGCGGAGAACCTGGCCCAGGTGTACGACGTCAGCCGCGCCGACATGGACGAGTTCGGCGTACGCAGCCAGAACCTCGCCGAGAAGGCCATCACCGACGGTTTCTGGGCCCGGGAGATCACCCCGGTGACCACGCCGGACGGCACAGTGGTGAGCACCGACGACGGGCCCCGGGCCGGCGTCACCCTCGACGCGGTCGGCGGCCTGAAGCCGGTGTTCCGCCCGGACGGTCGGATCACCGCCGGCAACTGCTGCCCGCTCAACGACGGCGCCGCCGCAGTGGTGGTGATGAGCGCCCAGCGGGCCGAGGAACTCGGGCTCACCCCGCTGGCCCGGATCGTCTCAACCGGCGTGACAGCCCTGTCGCCGGAGATCATGGGTCTCGGGCCGGTCGAGGCGTCCCGGCAGGCGCTGCGCCGAGCCGGCATGACCATCGACGACGTCGACCTCGTCGAGATCAACGAGGCGTTCGCCGCGCAGGTCATCCCCTCCTACCGCGAGCTGGGCATCCCGGAGGAGAAGCTGAACGTGATGGGCGGGGCCATCGCGGTCGGCCACCCGTTCGGCATGACCGGTGCCCGGATCACCGGCACCCTGCTCAACGCACTGGAGTGGCACGACAAGACCATCGGTCTGGAGACCATGTGCGTGGGCGGTGGCCAGGGCATGGCCATGGTGCTCGAACGGCTCAGCTGAGCCGGGCTGCCCTCAGAGCGCGCTGCGGGTCGCCGTCACCTCGGCGGCGGCCCGGGCCAGCGCCTCGGGCCCCGGGTGCGCGGCCAGCAGGTCCGCCGTGACCACCCGCAACTGATCGGGCAGGGCCAGGTCGTTGTCGAGCCGGGGCACCACCCGACGGGGCTCCCCCTCGGCGTCGGCGGCCAGGTTGGCGACCTCCTGCACCAGGCGGTGCACCAGGTCGGCGCGGGACACGTTGCCGGCGGTCGCGACCGCCGCCCACCGGGGCTGCTGCCAGTGCGCGATCTGACGGACCAGCAACTGCACGGCCTTGTCCAACTCCGCTGCGCTCATCGCCGCCGAGTCTACGGCCGACACCGGCCGCGTCCGGGTCGGGCCGGTCAGCGGCGCAGGTAACTGAGCAGCCGCAGCAACTGCCAGTAGAGGAAGACCAACCCGGTGAGCAGGCCGAACGCGCTCAGCCACGCGTACCGGCGGGCTCGGCCGTCCCGCACCGAACGCTCGACGAGGTCGAAGTCGAGAATGAAGCTGAACGCCCCGGCGATGATGGCCACCACCGAGAAGGCGTACGGCAGCCAGCCGACCTGCCCGCTGACGCTGTAGACCGCCAGGCCCGACCGCCCGGTGATCAGGTATGACACCAGGTTGACCACGCTGAGCACGGCGATGCCGAGCAGGGTGCCGATCACCAGGCGGGCCAGGCGGGGCGTCGCCCGGATCACCCGGGCCCGGTAGAGCGCCGCCATGCCGAGGAAGACGCCGAAGGTACCCGCCACCGCCTGCACCACAATGCCCGGATAGACCTGCTCGAAGGTGCGGCTCGCCACCCCCAGCAGCAGCCCCTGGAGGATGGCGTAGCCGACGATCGGCACCGGGTTGGTGATCCCCCGCAACGAGATGACCAGGACCAGCGCGATCGAGGCGAGCGCGCTGCCGGCCAGGGCTGCGCCCAGCCACACCGCGTCGGGGATCACCGCCCAGGACACCGCCGCGGCCGCGCCGGTCACCAGCAGCAACCCGACGGTACGGACCACCACGTCGTCGACGGTCATCGGCTCGACGTCACGGGCGCCGAGCACCCGGGCCTCCACCCGGCCGGTTGCGTCCAGCCGGTTGAGCACCGGGTTGTTGCTGCGCACCGCCGCCTCCTTAGCCCGCGTACCCCCCGAAGTCACTCTGCCCCGGGCGGACCGGCGGCGGCGGGCAAACGGCGCGGACGACGGCGCCCGCCCTCACCGGAGTGGGGACGGGCGCCGGTCGGCAGTGCGGACGAGGTCAGTCGTCGCCCTGGAAGTAGCTCAGCAGGCGCAGGATCTCGATGTAGAGCCAGACCAGGCTGACCAGGATGCCGAACGCGGCCACCCAGGAGTAGCGCTGGGGCAGGCCCATCCGGACGCCGTCCTCGATCTCCTTGAAGCTGAGCACGAAGCTCAGCGAGGCGACCACGATGCAGACCAGGCTGAAGCCGATGGCGAGCGGGCTGCCGTCGCGCAGGCCGGTGTTGACGCCGAACAGCGCCAGCACCAGGTTGATCATCATGACCGCGAAGAGGCCGACCATCACGGCGATCATGCCCTTGACGAAGGCCGGGGTGGCCCGGATGACCTTCGCCCGGTAGAGCATCGCCATCAGGAAGAAGATGCCGAAGCTGGCTGCGGCGGCCTGGAGCACGATGCCGTCGTAGGCCGTCTCGAACGCCTTGCTGACCATGCCGACGAAAACACCCTCGACGACCGCGTACGCGATCACGAGCGCCGGGTTGGCCATCCGGGAGAACGAAATGATCAAGCCGAGCACCAGGCCGACGACCGCCGCGCCGATCCAGGCGGTACCGACCAGCGCGTCGGGAACGAGCACCCAGGCGGCCGCGGCGGTGATGCCGAGAATGCCGAGCAGAGCGACCGTCTTGACGACCACGTCGTCGACGGTCATCGGCGCCACAGTGGGTGGCGCGGCCGGGTAGTCGGCCTGGGACGGGTACTGCTGGGGAATGCCGGGCTGTCCGTACGGCCCGGCCGGGGCGTACCCGGCGGAGCGCTCCCGCTCGGCCGCTTGGCCGAGCCGGGCGAGCACCGGGTTCGAGGTCTTCACTGTCTGGCCTCCCTCAGGGGGTCGTTTGCACGTGAACGTGCCCTCCAAGAGTAAACGGCAGAGCCAAGTCCTGGAGATCACGAATGAGAATGTGTGAGTCGACCGGTGCCCGGGGCGGGGGTCGAACCCGCACGCCTTTCGGCAGCCGCTTTTAAGGCGGCCGTGTCTGCCTTTCCACCACCCGGGCGAGTGGCACCGGCGCGCCGACACGCCTGGTGCAGTGTCACCGTAGCCGGTCTACGGCGACCCGGCGTACCCCGCCGGCCTGGCCACATTAGGGTCGATGCCGTGAGCAGCGCAGCCCCCACGGCCCCCGACGCCGCCCCTGAGCAGGCATTCCGCCTCGCCGATCGGGCCAACCGCCAACCCCGGGCCACCCGGCTGCTGGCCGCCGTCCGCCGCCACCGGGCGGATCTGCCGGCCGCTCTGCTCTTCGCGGCGCTGGCCGGCTGGCTCACCCACGGGCTGTGGCCCGACCCGAGCGGGCGCATCCTGGCGCTCAACCCGGCGGACCAGACCCTCTACGAGTGGTTCCTGGCGGTGGACGCCCGCGCGCTGCTCGGCGACTTCGACCTGCTCACCGACCGGCTCAACGCTCCCGACGGTGTGAACCTGATGGCCAACACCACTGTGATCGCCCTCGGCGTCCTCTTCGCGCCGGTCACCCTGCTGCTGGGCGCGCCGGTCACCTTCGCACTGCTCGCCGCCGGCAACCTCGCCGGCACCGCACTCGCCTGGTACCTGCTGTTCCACCGGACGCTGCGCGTCCGCCGGCTGGCCGCCGCACTCGGCGGCGGGCTGTGCGGATTCGGACCCGGCATGGTGTCGCAGACCAACAGCCACCTGCACATGACCGCCCAGTGGCTGGTGCCGGTGATCGTCTGGCTGGTGGTCCGGCTGCTGCGGGCGGCCGACCCGGGGCCCGGCACCCCCGACGAAGCCGGCCGTACCCGGACCACCGGGCCGGACCGTCGGCGACTGTTCACCTCTGCCGCGGGGCTGGCCGGCGCGGTCAGCGCCCAGGTCTTCATCGGCGAGGAGGTGCTGTTCCTCGCCGCGATCACGCTGCTGGCGATGGCGATCAGCTACGCCGTGGCGGACCGGGACCTGGCCCGCCGGGCGCTTCCCGGGTTCGCCGGCGGGTTGGCGATCGCCGCCGGGCTCGCCCTGCTGGTGCTCGGCTATCCGCTGTGGTTCCAGTTCGCCGGGCCGCAGGGAGTCGCCGACGGGATGTTCACCCCTGCCTACTTCTCCGCCGACCTGAGCAGCTGGTGGGCGCTCTCCCCACTGTCGGTTGCCGGCAGCGACGAGTCCGCCCGGCTGACCACCGGGCCCGCCGAGTACAACACGTTCCTCGGCTGGCCACTGCTGCTGGTCGCCGCGGTCTGCGCGATCTGGGCCGGGCGGCGCCGGCTGGTCTTCGCCTGCGTCGTGGCGGGCCTGGTGATGGGGGCGCTCTCGCTCGGCCCGGAGGTGGTGCTCGGCGGCACCAGGACGGCGGTTCCCGGCCCGTACGCCCTGATCGGAGGGCTGCCGGTGGTGGACGGGGCGTTGCCGATGCGGTTCGCGCTGGCGTTGCTGCCGATCGTCGCCACGCTGCTGGTGCTCGCGGTCGACCGGGCCCAGCGCAGCTCCGGCCGGGCGCGGCGGCTGGTGCCGCTGGCCGTCGGCGCGGCGCTGCTGCCGATCTTCCCGACCCCCCTGCCGACCGCAGGGCGACCCGCAGTGCCGGAATTCATCACCGGCGGCCACTGGCGGCAGTGCGTACCGCCGGGCGGGGTGCTGGTCCCGGTGCCACTGCCCACTCCGAAGGAGCCCTGGCCGATGCGCTGGGCGACCGCCGCCGACGCGGGTTTCGGGCTGCCGGAAGGCTTTTTCATCGGCCCGTACGGGAGAGGCGGTGCCGCGGCGATGGGCACCTTCAAGCAGCCCACCTCCGCGCTACTGGCGGATGTCGCCCGCCGCGGTGACCAACCGGCCATCGGTGACGAGCAGCGCCGCCAGGCCGTCCGCGACGCGGAATTCTGGGGCGCCTCCTGCGTGGCGCTCACCGACGAAACCCCTCACGCGGACGCTCTGCGAGCAACCCTGGAGCAGCTCTACGGCCCGCCCACCCGCATCGCCGACGCCTGGACGTGGCGGGTCTAGACCAGCCAGAACCCCGCCGATCTTGCACTTTCTGTCCGGACAGGACGCACCAGAAGGCGCATCACGGCATCCGGAAGTGCAAGATCGACGGGGTTGGCGTCTGTCTCTGGTCAGACGCGGGGTGCGCCGACCGGCTGGGAGGCCTCGACGAACTCCTCGCGCGGGTCGTGCAGCTGGCCCAGGGCGACCACCTCGCGCTTGAGGAAGAACGCCAACGACCAGTCCACCACCACGCGGACCTTCCGGTTGAACGACGGAATCCGGCTCATGTGGTACGTCCGGTGCATCACCCAGGCCGGCCAACCGGTCATCTTGATGCCGTACACCTGGGCCACGCCCTTGTGCAGGCCGAGGCTCGCCACACTGCCGACGTGCTTGTGCTTGTAGTTCACCGGCTCGCGACCCCGGATCACGGCCGCGATGTTGTCGGCCATCCGGGCGGCCTGGCGCACCGCGTGCTGAGCGCTCGGCGAGCAGAAGTTCCCCGGCTCCTTGGTCAGGTCCGGCACGGCGGCGCAGTCCCCGGCGCTCCAGGCGCCCTCGAGCACCTGGTCACCGTCGACCACCTGGAGCGTGGGCAGGCAGGTGATCCGTCGACGGTCGTCGCGCGGGAAGTCGGTCGAGTCCAGCATCGGCGACGGCTTCACACCGGCGGTCCAGACGATCGTGTCGGAACGGAAGCTGTCACCGTCGGAGAGCTTCACCACCCCGTCGACGCAGGACTCCAGGCGGGTGTCCAGCCGGATGTCCATGTTGCGCTTCATCAACTGCTGCACGGTGTACGCACCCATGTCCCGGTCGACCTCGGGCAGCACCCGCTGGGTGGCCTCGACCAGGACCCAACGGACCTCGTCCTGCTTGAGCTCCGGGTAGTACCGCAGGGCGTCGCGAGCCATGTCCTCCATCTCGGCGAGCGCCTCGATGCCGGCGTACCCACCGCCGACGAAGGTGAAGGTCAGCGCCGAACGGCGGACGTCCGGATCCGGCGTGGCGGCCGCCACGTCGAGCCGATCCAGCACGTGGTTGCGCAGGTAGATCGCCTCGCCGATGGTCTTGAACCCAATGCCCTGTTCGTGCAGACCAGGGATCGGCAGGGTGCGGGAGACCGAACCCGGGGCCACGATCACGTGGTCGTAGGTGATCTCCCGGGCCGGGCCGCTGATCGGCTGGACGGTGGCCACCTTGCGGTCGTGCTCGATCCGCGTGACCGTGCCGGCCACCATCTTGCACCGGCGCAACTCCCGTCGCAGCGGCACCACGGAGTGCCGCGGGGAGATGTTGCCCGCCGCCGCCTCCGGCAGGAACGGCTGATAGGTCATGTGGGGTTGGGGGTCAACCACCATGACCTCAGCCTCACGGGAGCTGAGCTTCTTCGACAGGCGCAGCGCCGCGTACAGACCGACGTGCCCTGCACCAACCACAAGGATCCGCTTCGGATTCACGTTGTCTATCTTTCCCCGGCCGGCTCAGGTAATCCCGCTCGCGGCCCCCATCTGTGACGGAGCACAACCCATGTGACCTGCGTAACCCTCGGATCGCAGTGGTCACCGACGTCGCAGGAGCCAGCCCAGCAACAATGCCGTCCCCACCGCCACCAGCAGCCCCAGCACTGTCACCCACTGGTATCCGGCACCCCCGCCCGTCCCCGTCGCCTGCAACAACAGCACGCCGAGGACTGCGGAACCCAACAGCACGGCCGACGACCGCACCAACCACCGGGTGATCAATTCGGGGTCCACCATCGCGTCATAGGGCAACAACGCGGCCAGCGCGCAGAGGGTGTGACCCAGGTAGAGCAGGGCCGCGACGGCGAGCAGCCGCCAGAGGGCGACCGGACGGCCGTACCCGTCGGTGGCGAGCAACCAACCGCACACCGTGACCAACGCCGTGAAGGTCGTCCAGACCTTGCGCGGCCCGAAAGCGGGCAACAGGGCGGCCACCGCCAGGAAGAAGATCGACCGGCCGGAAAGCACCTCCGCGGGGAACGCCAGAGCGAACCCGGCAAACACGATGACGAAGATCCCCACCCGGACCAGCAGCGGGGCCACGCTGACGCGAGCGACGGCGTACTGCGCCGCCCGAACCCGCTCCACCAGAGCGCTCACCGCACCCGCCTTCCGTTCGCGGCCGCGGGGCTCGCAAGCTCACTCCTCGCGCTCACCGGCCACCCACCCTTGGGGCCGTCGCCAACCGGGCCACGTCCCGCAACACCTGGTCCAGGCTGCCGGCACCGGCCCAGCGCACCACCGGTACGCCATGCTCCCGGAGCTGCCCGATCATGGTCTCCCGGTCCAGGCGCCACAGCCGGTACGCCACCTCGGCCCAACCCCGGTCCTTCGGCGACGCCAGGTCGGTCGGCAACGTGTCGACCGCCACCACGAACCGCCCACCACGGGCCAACCGGGCGAGCATCTGCGCCGACCGTTCGTCAAGCAGCGGGGTGAGCACCACCACCAACGCGTCCGACGAGAGCAACTGCGGGCCGAAGACCTGGTCGTACGGTTCGTGTGCGGACGCGTGGACCCGGACGTCGAGCAACCACTCCAGGACGGTCAGGTACTGCCGCCGCCCGGCGGCCGGCCGGAGCCGGCGGGCGGCCGGCCCGTACTCCAGCAGCGAGACCCGGTCACCACGGTGCAGATAGTGCTCGGCGATCGCGGCGGTGGCCCGGACTGTGGTGTCCAACACCGAGGCGGCACCGTCAGCCCCACCGGAGCGGCCCGCCTCGGCGAGCACGTCGAGCAGCACCACCACCTCCGCGTCCCGGTCGGAGAGAGTGGCGGCCACGTGCAGCTGCCGGGCCCGCAACGAGACCCGCCAGTCGACCCGGCGCAGCCGGTCACCGGGAGCGAAGACGCGTACGCCGGCTAGTTCGCCGCCCTCTCCAGGTCGGCGAGAGTGGTGCGCCCCGACCAGGCCGGCGGCGCGGGGCATCGCCTCGACCGCCTCGAACGGCTCGGTACGGGGGTACACCCGCACCCGCACCGGCTCGGTGATCACCGCCCGGGAGACCAGCAGACCCCCGGCCGCGGCGACCCGGGCACCGGCGGGGCCGACCGGGTGCCGGCCCCAGCGCAGGGCCTTGCCGGCCAGCTCCAGGTCCACCGCCGCGCCACTCGGCACCGACGTCACGAACGGTCGGTCCGCGACGGATCGTCGCCTGCCGTCGCCCGTCGCCGTCGCACCGGTTCCCGGGATGGCGCTCGGCTCCCCGTCGTCGGCGGCCTCGTCGCGGGCGAAGCCGGCCCGGTCGATCCGCAGCCACTGCGACACGCGGGTACGCGTCACCACCAGGTCGTAGTCGACAGTGTCCGGGTTGCCGACGCTCACCGCCGCAGCCACGTCACCGCCCTCGACCAGCGGCCCACCGTCACCCTGGCTGATCCACACCTGAGGCAGCGCAGTGGGTCGTCGACGCAGCGCGTACGCGGTGCCCAACGCGAACGGGGCGGCGAGCACGATGAGGTCCACCCGGCCCAGCAGCACCCCGGCCACCAGCAGCAGACCGGCGAGCAGCACCGCGCGGCCGAGCGCCGGGGTGGGCGCCCAGCCGGCGGCCGGTTCCGCCTCGGTGGCCGTCGGCACTGTCGGTCCGGTCATCAGTGCCGGGGCCCGCCGGCCGCGTAGCTGGGCAGCGCGCCACTGGCCGGGGCGGGAGTCGCCTCCAGCACCTCGCCCACCACGAACGCCGGGTCGACCCGGCGCAACCACATCTCTGGGCGCAGGGTGATCCGGTGGGCCAGGGCGGGGGCCGCCACCGACTTGACGTCCTCCGGCACCACGTAGTCCCGTCCGCCGAACACCGCGCGGACCCGGGCCAGCAGCAGCAGCGCCAGCGAACCGCGAGGTGAGGCGCCGACCAGCACCGACGGGTGCTCCCGGGTGGCAGCGGTGAGCGACACGATGTAGCGGCCGATGGAGTCCTCCACGACCACGTCCTCCAGGGCGGCCTGCATGGCCCGCAGCGTCGCCGCGTCGACCACCGCCTTGATGTCCGCCTCCTCCCGGCGACGACTCATCCGACGGCGCAGCACCTCCCACTCCTCTTCGTGCTGCGGGTAACCGAAGGAGACCCGCAGCAGGAACCGGTCCAGCTGCGCCTCCGGCAGCGGGTAGGTGCCCTCGTACTCGATGGGGTTGGCGGTGGCCAGCACGTGGAACGGCTCGTCGAGCTTGTAGGTCACACCCTCGACCGACACCTGCTTCTCCTGCATCGCCTCCAGCAGCGCGGACTGGGTCTTCGGCGGCGTCCGGTTGATCTCGTCGGCGAGGAGCAGGTTGGTGAAGACCGGGCCGGCCCGGAAGGTGAAGTCACCGTTGCGCTGGTCGTACAGGAAGGAGCCGGTGACGTCGGCGGGGAGCAGGTCGGGAGTGAACTGCAACCGACGGAAGTCCAACCCGAGGGCCTGGGCGAACGAGCGGGCGGTGAGTGTCTTACCGAGCCCTGGCAGGTCCTCCAGGAGCACGTGCCCGCCCGCGAGGATGCCGGCGAGGACCAGCTCCAACGCGTCCCGCTTGCCGACCACGACGGTGCCGACCGCGTCCAGGACCGCCCGAGCCAGGTGCCCGACCTCGGCGGGGGCAATGCTCCGGTCCACGTCGTTCATCAGATGCTCTCCAGTTCGGCGACGATCACCGCGAGATCGCGCGGCGACGGGGTGCGGCGAGGCGGGGTCTCCAGGAACGTCCACAGGCGGTCACCCAGCAGGACGCGGGCGCGGGCGGGATCCGACTCACGGGTGACGCCGTGTTTCAGCCGCATCCGCTCGTCGGCCAGTTCACCGATCCGGGGCAGGACCACCTCGGTGAAACGTTCGGTTCGGTTCGAGGACCAGTCCAGGGGCCGTTCCCACTGGTTGATGGCGCCACGCAGCGCGTCCCGGGCGTCCCAGTTGTAGCTGCCGTCCTCCTCGCCCGCGCCGGCCCGGCGAGCCGGCGGCGGCGGAGGTGGCGGCGCGAGCAGGGCGGTGACCCGGCGGACCGTCAGCACGGCGAGCACCCCGGCGATCAGTACGGGAAGCGAGACCTGGAGGCCCACCGCGCGGAGGCCGACCAGCAGGACCGCGACCAACGCGGCGGCCCACGCGAGCGAGCGCAGCACCGGACGCCAACGGGACGGGCGCGCCTGCGGACCCGCCGGCGCGGCCTCCTCCTCGAACGCGAGCAGATCGTCGATGCTGGTGCTGCTCATGAGGTCACCGCCGCGGTGAGCTCTCCGCGCAGCCGACCGAGCGCGGCGCGGGCCTGGTCCCGGGTGCGTTCGCCGACCGGGTGGGTGGCGTAGCGGGCCTCCCGGTAGACGTGCGCGAACTCGGCCAGCACGTCGGTACTGGCGATGGCCGGCACGCCCGCCGCCAGGTCACCCTGCAACAGTCGGCTGACCAGGTCGGTGGGGGTGTCCCCGGCGAGCCTCGGTACACCGGCCGCGGCGGCTGTCTCCTCCAGGCGCACCCAGCAGGCGATCACCGCCACCCGGGGGTCGGTGTCCCGGTCGTCGAGCTCCACCAGGCCGGCGTCGAGGGCGGCGACCACCTCGCGGGCGGTGCCCTCGGCGGTACGGCGGGCCCGCTGCGCGGGTAGTGCCCGGGTGGTGCGGCGCAGCGCTCCCCGGATCAGGACCCAGCTGAGGTAGCCGAGCGCGGCGAGGATGGCCAGACCGAGCAGGACCACAGCCACGGTGCCGACCCATTGCGGGATGTGCGCCTGGGTGGCCTCTCCGGCGTCGCGGGGCTCGATCGGGATGGACGGCGACGGCTCGACGGTCGGGTACTCGGGAACCCACGGCACGTTGTCCGCGGCCGGCGGGATGCGACTGGCCCCGATCGACGAGTGGGCGGACGCCAGCGCGGCACCGGCGAGCAGGGCCGCGACCGCGCCGACCGGCCACCACCGGCGCAGCAGGCCGAGCACCGGCCGCAGCACGCCCGGCTCGGCGGACGGTACCGGTGTGGGCGGGCGTGTTCCGTCTGTCATCGCCACCACCCCACGCGTCGCCTCAGTCCACTCCGGCCAGCTGTTTGGCCTGGCCGAAGACATCGTCCAACATCTCTGGTTTCAACCGCCCGGTGAAGGTGTTCTGCTGACTGACGTGGTAGCAGCCGAGCAAGTCCGGGGCGTTCGTGCCGGACCAGTGTGCCCCATGACCGAACGCCGGGCGCGGGCTGGGCGGGCGCTGCCCGTACACCGCACGGAGCACCGGCCACCACGCGGCCCAGGCGAACGCGCCCAGCGCGACCACGACCCGCAGCGTGGGCCGGATCATCGTGACCTCGCGGTGCAGCCAGGGTGCGCAGGTGTCCCGTTCCAGCGGGGTCGGCTTGTTGTCCGGAGGCGCACACCGGACAGCCGAGAAGATCCGCAGGTCGCGCACCGTGAGCCCGTCGTCGGCGGCGACGCTGGTCGGCTGGTTGGCCAGCCCGGCCCGGTGCAGCGCGGCGAACAGCACGTCACCCGAGCGGTCACCGGTGAAGATCCGGCCGGTGCGGTTGCCACCGTGCGCGGCGGGCGCCAACCCGAGGATGGCGATCCGGGCGTCACCGGTGCCGAAGCCCGGCACCGGCCGACCCCAGTACTCCTGGTCACGGAAGGCGGCCCGGCGGGTACGGGCGACCTCCTCCCGCCACTGCACCAGCCGCGGGCTCGACGAGGCCACCAGCTCGGTGGACACCCGTACCGAGGTGCTGCTGCAACGGGCGATGGCCGCGCTGCGCTCGGACCGGACCAGCTTCGTCAT
>NZ_JBEYSL010000026.1:0-26893 GCF_040642735.1 Micromonospora sp. NPDC047753
GGCGGTGACACGGGCGCGTGCCTCCGCGGCGCTGCTCGGCTGGTGGCTCATGGCAATCTCCCTCGGCTCGGCTGGTCGAACCGTTGCCCGGGACCCGATCGGGTCGACCGCCGTGGCGCGTGCGGAGGATAGGCTCGCGGCATGACGGTGGCGGTACGGGTGATCCCCTGTCTCGACGTGGACGCCGGGCGGGTGGTCAAGGGGGTCAACTTCCTGGACCTGCGTGACGCCGGCGACCCGGTGGAGCTGGCCGCCGCGTACGACCGGGCCGGCGCGGACGAGTTGACCTTCCTCGACGTCACGGCGTCCTCCAGCGACCGGGGCACCATGCTCGACGTGGTGCGCCGTACCGCCGAGTCGGTGTTCATCCCGCTGACCGTCGGCGGCGGGGTCCGGCAGGTCGCCGACGTGGACACGCTGCTGCGCGCCGGTGCGGACAAGGTCGGCGTGAACACCGCCGCCATCGCCCGTCCGGAGCTGATCGCCGAGATCGCCGACCGGTTCGGCCGGCAGGTGCTCGTGCTCTCCCTCGACGTGCGGCGGTCGCCGAACGGCGGCACGCCCAGCGGCTTCGAGGTCACCACCCACGGGGGTCGGCGTGGCACCGGCATCGACGCCGTGTGGTGGGCGCACCGGGGCGCCGAGTTGGGCGCGGGGGAGATCCTGCTCAACTCGATGGACGCCGACGGCACCAAGGCGGGCTTCGATCTGGAGCTGATCGCCGCGGTGCGCGCGGTGGTGGACGTGCCGGTGGTGGCCAGTGGGGGCGCCGGTGAGGTGGCCCACTTTCCGCCGGCGATCGGCGCCGGCGCGGACGCGGTGCTCGCCGCCAGCGTCTTCCACTTCGGAGAGCTGACCGTCGCCGAGGTCAAGGACGCGCTGCGCCTCGGCGGCCACCCGGTGCGCTGAGCAGCTCAGCGCTCGCCGGAGTGCCCCTCCGGTGACCGACGCGGGGTGGGAATCGAACGGACCGCGTACTCCTGGACCGCGGCCGCGTGGTCGGCCTCGTCCAGGATCCAGTCCGCGCTGCCGGGCGCGTGCCGGCGGGTCAACACACCCTGCACGGTGTCCACTGTGGTCGCCACACCCGCACGCGGGCGGGTCCGCCACAGCTGCTCACCCTCGGCGGTGATCCGGAACCAGCCGTCGGCCACGCTGACCAGCCCGGCGCCGACCAGCCGCTGGACCGCGGCCTCCACCTCGTGTCGCTGCGGAATCGCATGGTTGAGGTGGTCGGCTGTGGAGAGCACGTCGGTCAGGCGGACGCCCTCCGGCCGCCGGCTTGTCGCCGACCGACGGTGCCGTCCGGCGCCGCTCGCGATGACGAGCGACACGAAGATCCAGGCGTCGTTCCAGCGCCAACCGTTCTCCCCCATGCACAGATGATGACGGCGCGCGTCGCGGAAGGGAACACCCACCCGGGAACCGGTGCGCGGTACCACCCCCACGTACCGGTTCGCGGACGGTCGGTGAGGGTTCAGCCGGCCGGGGCGGCCGGCGCGGAGTTGCCCGGCGCGGAGTTGCCCGGCGGGGGCGCGGCAGTGACCGGTGCGGCGGCCTCCGGCACGGCGAACAGCGGAATGAAGAACTGGGCCAACGGACCGATGGCCAGTGCGTACGCGACGGTCCCCGGACCGACGGTGCCGCCGAGCAGCCAGCCCAGCGCCAGCACGGTGACCTCGATGACGGTGCGCACCAGTCGGATCGACAGGCCGGGTCGGCGGGCCACGTACCCGGTCATCAGACCGTCGCGGGGGCCGGGCCCCAACCGGGCGCCGAGGTAGAGAGCGGTGGCGGCGCCGTTGGCGACGATTCCGCTGACCAGCATCGCGATCCGGACGCCGAGCGGCCCGCCCGCGGGCAGCAGGACCAGTGTGGCGTCCACGACCAGGCCGATCACCACGACGTTGCTGACCGTGCCGAGGCCGGGGCGCTGCCGCAGCGGGATCCAGAGCAGCAGGACCAGCGCACCGACGGCGATGGTGACGGTGCCGAAGGAGAGCCCGGTCCGCTTGGAGAGCCCCTGGTGGAACACGTCCCACGGGTCGAGGCCCAGGCCGGAGCGGATCATCAGGGCCATGCTGACGCCGTAGACAGTGAGCCCGAGGTAGAGCTGGACCAACCGTCGAACCGGCCGGTGCCGCAGATTGCCAAGCAGTGCCATGCGTGCCACCCTAGGTGCCAATCCTCGTCGAGGAAGATGCCAATATTCGAGGAGTGGCTATGAGCGGGCAGGTGCGCGGCGTCCAATTGGCCCGTCTGCTCGGGCAGTGGCATGCCCTGCCGGGCCGCCGCCGCAGCCCCGACTACGCCGCGCTGGCCGGCTCGGTGCGCGGGCTCCTCGCCGACGGCCGGCTGCCGCTGGGCGTCCGCCTCCCGGCCGAACGGGAGCTGGCCGAGGCGCTGCGGATCAGCCGGACCACGGTGACCGCCGCCTACCGGCAGCTACGCGAGACCGGGCACCTGGCCAGCCGACGGGGCGCCGGCAGTTGGACGATGCTGCCCGGCAACCACCGGGTGGCCAGCACCGGCCTGTGGACCCCGCTGGACGACCGGGAGATGCTCGACCTCGGTGTCGCCGCGCTGGCCGCACCGCCGCAACTGCTCTCGGCCGCGCGGGCCGCCGCCGAGGACCTGCCCCGCTACCTGAGCGGGGCCGGTTACCACCCGACCGGCGTCATCGAGCTGCGCGAGGCGGTGGCCGACGCGTACACCGCCCGGGGTCTGCCCACCTCGCCCGACCAGATCATGGTCACCAGCGGCACCCAGCACGCACTGGATCTGGTGCTGCGGCTCGCCCTGACCCCGGGCGGCACCGTGCTGGTCGAGTCTCCGACCTACCCCAACGCCCTCGCCGCCCTGGCCGGCCGTCGAGCCCGGATCAGCACCCACGGGCTGGCCGCCGACGCCGGTTGGGAGCCCGACCTGCTGCTGGGCAGTCTCCGACAGACCCGGCCCAAGCTCGCCTACCTGATTCCCGAGTTCCAGAACCCGACTGGTCACCTGATGCCTGCCTCGCTGCGCGAGCGCGTGGTGGCCGCCGCGCACGCGGTCGGCACCGATCTGATCATCGACGAGTCCTTCGTGGACCTGTCGATGGACGGCACCGAGGTGCCACCCCCGGTCGCCACCTACGACCGGCACAGCCGGGTGATCAGCATCGGCGGGATGAGCAAGCCCTACTGGGGCGGCCTGCGGATCGGCTGGGTGCGCGCATCCGCGCCGCAGGTGCAGCGGCTGGCCGCCGTGCGGGTCGGGGTCGACATGGCCAGCCCGGTGTTGGACCAACTGGTCGCGGTGCACCTGCTCGCCCACGCCGAGGCCATCGTCCCCGACCGCCGCGTCCAGTTGGCCGTCCAGCGGGACGCCCTGCTCGGCGCGCTGGCGCACCAACTGCCGGAGTGGCGGGTCACCGTGCCGCGGGGTGGCGTGACGCTGTGGGCCGAGTTGGACGGCCCGGTCTCGAGCGCGCTGGCCCGGGCCGCGGAGGAGGTCGGCGTACGGCTGGCCCCCGGCCCCCGGTTCGGCCTGGACGGCACCCTGGAGCGCTTCCTGCGGCTGCCCTTCACCCTGCCCGCCGCGGACCTCGTGGAGGCCGTCGGGCGTCTCGCGGCGATCCGCTACGACCTGGACCGGGCCGGCCGCCAGCGGTGGCGGGAGCCCGCCGTCATCGCCTGAGCCAGCGCCGAACCACCAGCGGCATCCGCCGGCACCATTATGCCGGGAATGCGTCATCCGCCCCAGCTCGGCTGCCAGACTCCCCTGGTGGGCCAGGACAGCGGGACACGCAGGGTCCGCCGCAGTGCGCCGGGCTCGCGGGCGACCCCGCTGGAACTCTTCTACGACCTGGTCTTCGTCTTCGCGTTCCTGCATGTCACCACGGCCACCGCCGGCAATCCGACCGCTCAAGGCCTGGTCCAGTGCCTGGTGCTGCTGGCCCTGCTCTGGTGGTGCTGGTCCGCGTTCGCCCTGCTGGGCAACCTGATCCGTACCGACCAGGGGATCGTCCCGGCGGTCGGCTTCGTCACCATCGCCGCCGCCTTCGTGCTGGCGCTGAGTCTGCCGAAGGCGTTCGTCGACCGTCCCGGTGGGCTGTTCGGTCCGCTGGTCTTCGCGACCTGCTACTTCCTCGTCCGGGTGAGCGAGAGCGCGATCTTCCTGTGGATCGGCCGCCGGAACCGCGACGTGCGTCGACGCTGGCAGCTGCTCGCCCTGCCGGCGGTCGTGGCCACGGCCCTCATCGTGGTCGCCGGGCTGCTGCCGCAGCGGCTCTTCGACGGAACAGCCGAGTCGGTGGCCCGCCTGCTGTGCTGGCTCGCGGCCCTCGGCGTGGAGTACGGGGCCGGCCTCGCGCTGCGGGGCACCGGGTGGACAGTGCTCTCCGCCGGGCACTGGGCGGAGCGGCACGGTCAGATCGTCCTGATCGCCCTCGGCGAGGCCATCATCGCACTCGGGTTCAGTCCCAGCGAAACCGCTGGTCTACCGCTGACCTGGCCGGTGCTGATCGCCGCGGTGCTCGGCATCGCGGTGGCCGCCGCGATGTGGTGGGCGTACTTCGACACCCTGGCGCTCGGCATGGAACAGACCCTGCACCGCACCCGCGACCCGGACGCGCGCGCCATCCTGGCCCGGAACGCCTACAGCTACCTGCACCTGCCGGTCATCGCCGGCGTCATCCTGTTCGCGCTCGGGCTCAAGGGGCTGATCCACGAAGGCGCCGATCCCACCACACCGAGCTGGGGCGTTCCGCTGCCGAGCTTCGACCTGCTGGCGCTCTACGGTGGGGTCGCGCTCTACCTGCTCGCGCTCATCGTGCTCGGCCGGCGGATGCTCGGCGCCCCCCGCTGGCCCACGATCGGCGGGATCCTGCTGCTGATTGCGCTGGTGCCGGCTGCCGGGTCGCTACCCGAGCTGACCGCCCTGGCCATGTTGGCCCTCGCCACGGCGGTGGCGGTGGCGGCGCAGACGGTTGTCGACTCCCGGCGCCGGGCCGGGGTCCGGCAGATGGCGTTCGAGGAGCAGCTCGCCGCGGAGGAGGAGCACACGAGGTGGCGGGGTCACCACCTGTGAGGGTCCCGTGCCGGCTTCCTCGCCGGCACGGGACCCTCGGTCGGCTCAGAGTTCGGCGAGGGTGCCGGCGTACATCTTGTCGATCTCGGTGGCGAAGTTGCTCTCCACCCCACGCCGCTTGATCTTCAACGACGGGGTGATCTCGCCGTCCTCGATCGTCAGGTCGCGCGGGAGGATGGCCACCTTCTTGATGGTCTCCCAGCGGTTGAGCTTGGAGTTGAGCTGGGCGACGTACTCCTCGACCATCGTCTGGGCCTCAGCCGACGCGACGATCTCGGTGTAGCTGCGCCCCTCCAGCGGGCCGCCGGCGACCCAGCCCCGGATGGCGTCCGGGTCCAGGGTGACGAGCATCGTGCAGAAGTTGCGGGCCTGACCCACGACGACTGCCTGCGAGGTGTACGGGCAGATGGCCTTGAACATGCCCTCGATGTGCGACGGTGCGATGTACTTGCCGCCCGAGGTCTTGACCAGGTCCTTCTTGCGGTCGGTGATGCGGAGGTAGCCCTGCTCGTCCAGCGTCCCGATGTCACCGGTACGGAAGAAGCCGTCCTCGGTGAACGAGGCGGCGGTCTCCTCCGGCAGGTTGTGGTAGCCGCGCATCACCGGCCGACCCCGCACCAGGATCTCCCCGTCGGTGTCGATCTTGCACTCCAGGTCGCCCATGGCCCGGCCCACGGTGCCGATCCGCAGCCCGGCCGGCGGGTTGACGAAGTTGCCCGCGCTGGTCTCGGTCAGGCCGTAGCCCTCGGAGATCGGCAGGTTCGCGGCGGCGAAGAAGGTGGCGATCTCCGGGCTGAGCGGCGCGGCACCGGACACCAGCACCCGCATCCGGCCGCCCAGACGGGCCTGGAGCTTGCTGAACACCAGCTTCTCGGCCAGCCCGTAGCGCACCTTCAACCCGGCCGGCACCGGCTTGCCGGCCTGCTCCAGGGCGATCTTCTCCTTGCCGACGCCGACGGCCCAGCCGAAGATCTTCGCCTTCGCGCCGCCGGCGCCCTGCGCGGTGGTCACCGCCTTGTTGTAGACCTTCTCGAACACCCGGGGAGCGCCGCACATCAGCGTCGGGCGGATGACCGAGAGAAGCTCGACCAGTTTGTCCACCCGCCCGTCGACGTAGGTGGGGAGGCCGACGTGGATGGCGCCGCAGAGCAGGGTCTTGCCGAACGAGTGGGCCAGCGGCAGCCACAGGTACTGCAGGTCGTCGTCGCGCAGCAGCCCGACCTCCGCCTGCGCCACCGCCTCCCAGCACCAGCCGCCGTGCAGCAGCTCGACGCCCTTGGGCTGGCCGGTGGTGCCGGAGGTGTAGATCAAGGTGGCCAGGTGGTCCGGGCCGATGCCGGCCACCAGCATGTCGATCAGCTCCGGCTCGGCGGCGAGCGCCTGGGTGCCGCGCTCCTCCAGATCGGCGAGCGTCAACTGCGCGACAGCGGCGTCCGGGTCGACGGCGCCGTCGAGAAGCACCACGTGGGTGAGCGCGGGCAGGGTCGCCCCGGCGATCTTCGCCGCCTGGGCCGGGTTCTCCGCGAACAGCACCTTCGACCCGGAGTCGGCGATGATGTACGTCGCGTCGGCCGGCTCGGTGGTCGGGTAGACGGTGGTGGTCGCGCCGCCGGCACACATGATGCCGAGGTCGGCGATCACCCACTCCAGCCGGGTGTTGGCGAGGATCGCGACCGGGTCCTCCTGGCCGACGCCCAGGCCGTGCAGGCCGGCGGCGACCGCCTTGGCGCGCTGGCCGACCTGAGCCCAGGTCAGCCAGGCAGGCCCCGAGTCGTCGGGGTTCGGGGACGCGAACGCGTGCCGGTCGGGGGTGGCCGCCACGCGCTTGAGGAACATGTCCGGGATGGAGCGGTACGGTACATCGAGAGCCATCGCTGTAGCCGCCTTCGGGGTGGTGGCGTGACGGTCGTCACGTCATGATGGTTACCGAACAGTATTGCCTGTCACCGTGCATCGGCTAGCCCTGGTGAACGTCCGGCCGGCCCATCTCACCAACCGGTACGGCCGATCAGGCGTACCGGGCAGCCACCACTGACCAGTCGTAGGTGGCCCGGACCCAGTTGCGCCGAGCGGCCAGGGCGTCGCGGATCCCGTCGTCGTCGGTGGTCCGCAGCGCCTCCTCCGCGTCCAGGTACGTCGCCAAACCCTGGTTGAACCGGTGTGCCGCACTTCGGAGCGCCGTCACCTCGTCCGCGTCGCTGTCCTGGGCGAGCACCGTGACGAGGTTGTGCGCGTCCGGGCCGGCCTGGCTCTCCTTGCCGTAGGAGAAGAGGTCGTTGCACCAGCAGACCAGGTCCACCGCCAGCAGGTCCAGGGCAACCAGCCCCGGGTTGGCGCGCTGGGTCGGCCCGGTGGGGCGCGTCGACGCCAGGTCGGTCAGGGTGAGGCAGGGATGCACGCCCCCGATGTGCCGGCGTAGCTGCACGTACTCCGCCACCTCGGGTACCCGCCGACGCTCCCGGTTGCCAGCCTCCCAGAGCAGCGCCAACAGGTACTCGCGCATCTGGCTGACGAAGCGCAGCAGCAGCCCAGCGTGATCGTGCAGTCGGGTTCGACGGCAGAGGTCGTGCAGCGCGTCACCCAGTGGCCCGACGGCGGGCGGTGCGACGTACGGGTCACCGCACCGGTCCAGCACGTCGAGCAGTGTGCTGATCGCCGGGCCCAGTCGGACCGGGTCGGCACCGAGGCCGTCCTCGTCGCAGGCGTCGTCCATGACGAAGAGCCAGCTGATCAGGTCAGTCAGCAGCCGCAGGCCCTCCACCGAGCCGTCCAGGCAGGCACGGCCGGCCAGTCCGGCGGCGTCGGCCCGTTCCAGGCGGTGCGCCCGTTGGCTGGAATCGACCAGCCCGAACGTCCGCGCCCAGTCGATGCTCTCGCCCGCTACCTGGTCGGTGGCCTCGTGGCGTCCCGTCGGAAACGGGGGTTCCCGCAGCGCCGAGATCGCGAAGTCCCGCACAGTGAGCCCCCACTCCGTGCCGCCCGGCGCGGAGCGGCGCGGTGAAGCGTACGGGAGGAAGTATCTGCATGTTTCGCTGGGTGTGGGAAACTCCACAGTCGCTTGGTGACCGTTTACGTACAGGCAGTCACATTCCCAGGTCGGCGGACCGCAGTCGCCGAGCCACCTCCGCCGAGCCGTTCAGCTGGACCCGGGCCACCCGTTGCCGGCCGGAGAAGAACAGCACCAGCTCGGCCGGGGCCCCGACCAGGCGCAGTGGCTCCCCACCGCGACCGAGAGAGACCTCGCCGTGGCCGGGCGCCTGCACGTAGAGGTCCGCCGGAAAGCGCCGTAGTGCCAGCCGGGCCATCGGGGCCGCGCGTTTCCAGAGGGCGCCCTGCAGGCCGGTGGACAGATCGCGGGGCTGCCACCCGGAGCCGGCCCGCCGGACGTCCTCGTGATGGATGAAGAACTCCATCGTGTTGGCCACCTCGTCGATCAGCGGGTTGCTGACCGGGCTCCACAGCGGCGGTCGGCGCACCTGTGCCACCAACTCGGGGTAGGGCCGTGCGGCGAGTCGTCGACGGACCCGCTCGGAATAGCCGCGCAGCGGCGGCAGCACGATCCCACCCGCCGCGTCCGGACGGCGCTCCCGCAGCACCAGGTGCGCGGCGAGGTCGCGGGTCACCCAGCCCTCGTTGACAGTAGGGGCGTCCGGCCCGAGGGCCAGGAGAAGATCGGCCAGCGCTTCGCGCTCGGCTCGGGCGTACCGCGGCATGGCCCGATCGTAGGCCCGGTGGTCCGTCCGCGCGCGGCGGCGGACGCCGGTCGGCACCTGCGGCACGCCGCCGTCCGGTACGTGATGGTCGACATATGCAGTCAGGGTCGGCGGCACTGGCCCCGAGCGGTAAGGATGAGGGAGATAATTGCGGCTTACGGCGGGGGAGAGCGTGGCGAGCAAGACAAGTCGGGACGTTCTCAGTCGAGGGCTGGGCGTCCTGCGGCAGGCGATCCGTGAGCAGCCGCGGATCTTTTCGGTGGCGGTCGTCGGCAGCGTGCTCTTCGGCGGGATGATCATTGTCAGCGCCCGGGTCGTCGGGTCGGTCATCGGTGAGGTGGCGCTGCCGGCCATCGAACGCGGCGAGGTGGGCGCCGGCACCCTGGCGCTGGCCGCGGCCGCGTTGTTCGGGATCAGCGTGCTGCGGGTGGCGGGCATCTTCGGCCGCCGGCTCGGCGCCGGCTACATGCAGTACCGCCTCCAGGCCTCCTACCGCCGCAGGGTGACCCGTCGGTACCTGGAGCTGCCGCTGTCCTGGCACCACCGCAACTCCACCGGCACCCTGCTGTCCAACGCCAACTCCGACGTGGAGGCGGCCTGGTATCCGATCGCGCCGCTGCCGTTCGCCGTCGGCACGTTGGTGATGCTGGTCGGCGCGATCGTGTCGCTCTTCGCCACCGACTGGGCGCTCGCCCTGGTCGGGCTCGCGGTCTTCCCCGCCCTGTTCGCGCTCAACGTCGTCTACTCCCGCCGGATGGCCCCGCGGCAGGCCCGGGCGCAGCGCCTGCGCGCCGAGGTCAGCGGCATCGCCCACGAGAGCTTCGACGGTGCCCTGGTGGTCAAGACGATGGGCCGCGAGGCCCAGGAGACCGCCCGGTTCGCGGGCCGCGCCGGCGAGCTGCGTGACTCGCTGATCGCGGTCGGCCGGCTGCGCGGCATCTTCGACCCGCTGCTGGAGACGCTGCCCAGCCTCGGCACCCTGGCCGTACTGGTGGTCGGGGCGTTCCGGTTGCGCCAGGGCGCGATCAGCGTGACCGAGCTGGTCAGCGTGGCCTTCCTCTTCACCGTGCTGGCCTTTCCGGTGCGGGCCATCGGTTGGGTGCTGGCCGAGCTGCCGCGCAGCGTCGCCGGCTGGGACCGGGTGCGCCGGGTGCTCGACGCGACCGGCGAGATGCCGTACGGGCAGCGGGTGCTCGACCCGGACGGCGCCGGCCCGGCCACCCTCACCTTCACCGACGTGCACTACTCCTACCCGCCGGCCGAAGCGCACCCGCCCGGCGCGCAGGTCCTCGGCGAGGTCGGCTTCACGGTGCCGTCCGGTCGCACGGTGGCCCTGGTGGGGCCCACCGGCGCCGGCAAGTCCACCATCGCCTCGCTGGCGGTGCGTCTCGTCGACCCGGACTCCGGCACCGTCAGCCTGGACGGCGTGGACGTGCGCGAGCTGACCTCCGCGTCGTTGGCCGGCACTGTGGCACTGGTCGCCCAGGTGCCCTTCATCTTCGACGACACCGTCCGCGCCAACATCGCCCTCGACCGTGCCGGTGTCGACGACGAGGTGGTCTGGGCGGCGCTGCGGCTGGCCGAGGCGGACGGTTTCGTCGCCGCGCTGCCCGACGGTCTGGACACCATGGTCGGCGAGCGGGGCACCTCGCTCTCCGGCGGTCAGCGGCAGCGGCTCACCCTGGCCCGCGCGCTGGCCGGTCGACCGCGCCTGCTGGTGCTCGACGACGCGACGAGCGCTGTCGACCCTCGAGTGGAGGCGGCGATCCTGGCGGGGCTGCGGTCCTCGACCACGCAGCCGGGGGTTCCCGCCGCGTCGATCCTGGTGGTGGCGTACCGCCGGGCCACCATCGCGCTCGCCGACGAGGTCATCTACGTGGAACAGGGACGGGTGGTCGCCCGGGGCACCCACAGCGAGTTGTTGGCCACCGTGCCCGGCTACGTCGACCTGGTCACCGCCTACGAGCAGGCCGAGGTGGAGCGGGCACAGGAAAGTTCCTACGGCGACGACGTGGCGCCGCTGCCGTCGGGCCTGGAGATCGAGGTGGACCGGTGAGCGCGAGGAGTGCGGCGAAGCGGAGCCCCGCAGTCGCGAACGAAAGGCGTGCCCGGTGAGCGCGAGGAGTGCGGCGAAGCGGAGCCCCGCAGTCGCGAACGAAAGGCGTGCCCGGTGACGTCAACGGTGAACAAGGATGAGCCGGAGGCCCGGCAGGAGACGACCTGGCAGACGCTGCGTCGGGGCCTGGCGCTCTCCCCGGAGCTACGGATCGGTCTGGCCGGCACGTTGGCCCTGGCGTTGGTCTACATGGTGGGTCGCGTCGCCGTGCCGGTCGCCGTGCAGCAGGGCATCGACCGGGGCCTGGTCGGTGGTCTGAACCTGAACGTGGTGTGGACGGTGGTGGCCGTCACCGCGGCGATCCTGACGGTCACCACGATCTGCGGCTACCTGATGATGCGCCGGCTGTTCACTGTCAGCGAGACGGCGCTGGCCAACGTCCGGACGCGCGCGTTCCGCCACGTGCACGACCTGTCGATGCTGCACCAGCAGTCGGAGCGACGCGGTTCGCTGGTCTCGCGGGTCACCAGCGACGTGGACCAGATCACCCAGTTCCTCCAGTGGGGCGGGGTGATCCTGCTGGTCAACCTCGGTCAGCTGGTGGTCACCACAGCCGTCATGCTGGCGTACTCCTGGCAGTTGACACTTGTGGTGCTGGCCGCGTTCCTGCCGGCGGTGTTCGTCATCCGGCAGTTGCAACGTCGCCTCGGCGGCGCGTACGCGACGGTGCGTCAACGCACCGGGACGTTGCTCGGCGCGATCGGCGAGAGCGTGGTGGGCGCGCCGGTGATCCGGGCGTACGGGATCGCCGGGCGCACCGAGCGGCGGCTGGACGAGGCGATCGACAGCCAGCGGCTGGCCCAGCAGCGGGCGATCCGGATCAGCATCGTGGGCAGCTCGGTCGGGGAGTTGGCGGCAGGGTTGGCGTTGGCCGGCGTGGTGGTGCTCGGCGTGCTGTTGGGGGTGGACGGCACGCTGTCGATCGGCCAGCTGACGGCGTTCCTCTTCCTGGTGACGCTCTTCATCCAGCCGGTGCAGATCGCCACCGAGGTGCTCAACGAGGCGCAGAACGCGATCGCCGGGTGGCGTCGGGTGCTGGACGTGCTGGACGTCGCGCCGGACGTGGCCGACCCGGGGGAGCAGGGGCGGGAGCTGCCGGGCGGGCCGTTGGACATCCGGTTCGCCGGTGTGCGATTCGCCTATCCGGGTGGTCCGCCGGTGCTGCACGACATCGATCTGGAGATCCCGGCGAAGAGTCGGGTGGCGGTGGTCGGTGAGACCGGCAGCGGCAAGACCACGTTCGCCAAGTTGTTGACCCGGCTGATGGACCCGTCGGCCGGGGCGGTGCTGCTGTCCGGGGTGCCGCTGACCGACGTCCGGTTCGGCTCGTTGCGCTCCCGCGTGGTGATGGTGCCGCAGGACGGGTTTCTCTTCGACGCGACGGTGGGGGACAACGTCCGGTTCGCCCGTCCGGAGTTGACCGACGAACAGTTGAGCGCCGCCTTCACCGAGCTGGGCCTGTCGGACTGGCTGGAGGGTCTGCCGGCGGGCCTGGACACCCCGGTCGGGGAGCGCGGTGAGGCGCTCAGCGTCGGGGAGCGGCAGCTTGTCGCGTTGGCCCGCGCGTACGTGGCCGACCCGGACCTGCTGGTGCTCGACGAGGCGACCAGCGCGGTGGACCCGGCGACCGAGGTGCGGTTGCAACGGACGCTGGACGCGGTGACCCGGGGTCGGACCACTCTGGCCATCGCGCACCGGCTCTCCACGGCGCAGGCCGCCGACGAGGTGATCGTGGTGGACCGGGGTCGGGTGGTGCAGCGCGGCCCGCACGACGAGCTGGTTCGCGACGCCGACTCGGTGTACGGCCTGCTCTACGCCTCCTGGCTGGAGCAGACCCGGTGAGGTGCGGCGGTGTGGTGGACGCGGGCGGGCGGGTGCTCTAGGCTCCGGGTTAGGTAAGCCTAACCTTGGAAGGAGGTCGCGCCCATGCGGCCCAACTCCGCCGAGATCGTCCGTACCCTCGTCGCCGGCCGCCTGCCCGGCCTCGTGCACCTGGCCCACCGGCCGGGCCCGCACCACGCCCGGCACGTCACCGACTCGGACGGGCGGGTGCTGCTGCTGGTGCCGGTGGCCAGCCACCTGGCCGCCGCCCTGCAACCGGCCGCCGGGGGCAGCGACGTCGCTGTCGTGCTCGACGTGCTCGACCTGCCGCCCGCCGCCGGTGCGCCCGGCCTGGGTCGTGCCTGGGTGTCCGGCTGGGCGGCCGAGCTGCGCGGCGACGAGGCCCGCCACGCGGCGATCGAGTTCGCCGCGGTCGAGCCGACCGGCGACCTGCTCGACCTGGGCACCCGGTTCCGGCTGTTCCGCTTCGAGGTGGTCGAGGTCCGCTGGGAGCGGGCCGCCGTCGTGCACCGGATCGACCCGGTGGAGTACGCCGAGGCCGAGCCGGACCCGGTGCACCCGGTCGAGGCCCGGCTGCTCGCCGACCTCGCCGAGTGCCACGGCGCCCAGGTGACGGAGTACCTGCGCCAGCAGCTCGGGTTGACCGAGCAGACCCCGGACGGGCCGCCCCGGGTGGTGCGTATCGACCGCTACGGGCTGGTGGTGGCCCTCGGCCGACCCGGCGCCCGGCGTCGGGTCCGGCTGGCCTTCCCGGGCCCGGTGACCGACCCGGCCGACCTGCCACAGCTACTCCCACCCCTGCGACTCACCGCCGACGCCCGCCCCCCGCACTAAAAACCGCCCCGCGCCCCACCCGCCCCCCCCGCGCCCCGCCCCACCCGCGTCGATCTTGCAGTTTTGGTTGTCGTTACGCGTGGTGTGTCCCTTTTGTTGGGACAGAAAGTGCAAGATCGCGCGGGGCGTCCGAGGTTGAGCGGGGCGTTGTCCGGGTCAGGTTGGCAGCGGGCCGGTGAGGTAGCGCTGGATCGTCGGGCCGATCGCGGCCACCAGGGTTTCCGGGTCCGCCGAGGCGACCGGCTCAAGGCGCACCACGTGCCGCATCATGGCCAGGCCGATCATCTGGGTGGCCACCAGGGAGCCCCGCAGCGGTAGCTCGACCGGGTCGACGTCGAGGTTCTCCAGCACCCGGCGCAGCACCTGGGTGGTGACGAACTCGCGCAGCAGTCGAGCGGTCCACTCGTTGCTCACCGCGGAGCGCAGCAGCGCCTGTGCGGCGCTGCCGGCCGGGGAGTCCCAGACGCCGAGGAAGATGCGCACCATCCGCTCACCCACGCCGTCCCGGTCGCCGGCGAGCACCCTCGGCACCAGTTGGCCGGGGTCGACCGGAAAGTTCATCGCGGCAAGGAAGAGCTGGTCCTTGCTGCCGAAGTAGTGGTGCACGAGCGCCGGGTCGACCTGCGCCGTGCCGGCGATGCCCCGGATCGAGGCGGCGTCGTAACCACGTTCGGCGAACGCCGTCCGCGCCGCGTCGAGAATCGCCTCCCGGGTGCCCGGGTTGCCGGGTCGCCGGCCGGTCCGCCGCGTCATCGCCGCCCTTCGTTCGTCCGCCTCGGCCCGTCGTCCCGGCCCGGCCACGCCGGGGTCGGCTGCCGCGCCGCCCCCCGGCGCTGGCGGTCAGCCGCTGCGTCGGCGCAGGGTGGCCGCCGCGAGCACCAGCGCCAGCACCACCGCGCCGAGAACCACGGCGACGTCGCGCCACATCCGGCCGGTCGGTTCGGCGTGGGCGCCGACCTCCTGCAACGCCTCGATGGCGTACGACAGGGGGAAGGCGTCGCTGAGCGCCTGGAGCCAGCCGGCCATCTGGTCACGGGCCACGAACAGCCCGCAGAGCAGCAGTTGGGGGACCACCACGACTGGCAGGAACTGTACTGCTTGGAATTCGGTGCGCGCGAAGGCACTGCACAGCAGCCCGAGGGCGACGCCGAGCACGGCGTCGAGCACGGCGATTCCGATCACCAGCCCGATGCTGCCGGCGGTCTCCAGATCGAAGATCCAGTACGCCACCGCGGCGGCGACGGCGGCCTGCACGGCGGCGGCCAGCCCGAACGCGATGCCGTACCCGAAGAGCAGATCGAGCTTGCCCAGCGGCGTGGTGAGCAGCCGCTCCAGCGTGCCCGAGGTGCGTTCCCGCAACATGGCGATGCTGGTCACCAGAAACATGATCACGAAGGGGAAGATGCCGAGCATCACCAGCGCGATCCGGTCGAAGGTGGTGGGTTGGCCGGGCGGGGTCGGTTGGTCGGCGTACATGAAGTAGACCAGGGTGAGCAGGACGGCCGGCACCACCACGAGCAGCGCGATGGTCCGCCGGTCGTGCCGGAGCTGACGGAGGATGCGCCCGGTGGTGGCGGCGAGAATTCGCGCGTTCATGCTGTCTCCCGGGCGGCTGTCGCGTCGGTGCTGGTGGAGGCGGCCTCGCCGGCCCGGATGAGCCGCAGGAACGCCTCGTCGAGGTCGTCCACACCGGCGGCGGCGCGGATCGCGGCGGGGCTGTCGTCGGCGATCAACCGCCCCTGGCGGATCAGCAGCAGTTGGTCGCAGCGTGCCGCCTCGTCCATCACGTGGCTGGACACCAGCAGGGTGGTGCCGGCGGCGGCCATCGCGTGGAACCGGGCCCACAGATCGGCCCGCAGCACCGGGTCCTGGCCGACGGTCGGCTCGTCGAGGATGACCAGCTCCGGCTCCCCGACCAGGGCACACGCCAGCGATGCTCGGCTGCGTTGACCACCGGAGAGGGTGCCGACCAGTTGACCGGCGGCCTCGGCCAGCCCGACGTCGCTGATCGCCCGGTCGGCCTCGGCGCGTCCCCGCCCGTACAGGGCCGCGAAGTAGCGGGCGTTCTCCCGGACGGTCAGGTCGGCGTAGACGCTGGGCGCCTGGGTCAGGTAGCCCACCCGGTGCCGCAGCGCGGGGGTGCCCGCCGGTTGACCGAGCACGGTGACCGTCCCGCCACCGACCAGCTGCACCCCGACCACCGCGCGCATGAACGTGGTCTTGCCACTGCCACTGGGGCCGAGCAGCCCGGTGACCGCGCCGCGCGGGACCCGGCAGCTGATGCCGTCCAGCACCCGCCGCCCACCCCGGTCCACGACCAGGTCTCGGACGGCTATCGCATCGTCCATCACGCACCTCCAGAGAAACTCATCACCTGTTGAACTCAACGCTAGATGAAATTCAGCGCCGGACGCAACGCCCGCGCCGACGTCCGGCCCAACCGTCCGCGCGGAGCGCGAGAACGGGCAGTAGGCTCCGGACCGGACAGGAAGTCCGCCAACGGGCATTGCGCGCTGATCGGACGTACGGCACGATGGCGCGGTGGGTCACGCTCCGTTACCGGATAGCGGTTTTCTTGAGGATTGGGCCGTGCGGTTGCGGCAGGCCGCCGAGCGGCCGGTGGTCGGCATCCTGTTGCGCGGCAGCCACGCCCGCCGCGCCGCCACCGCGCACAGCGACGTCGACCTCGACGTGTTGGTCGGCGGCGCCCCGTACGCGGCCCGCCGGGCCTACCTGGACGAGTCCGCAGGCCAGGTCACTCACGTCTCGGTGGCCGCCCGGGACATCCGGTCCTGGGTGCACCGTCTGGGCGAACCGGCGGACTGGGCGTTCGGGCTGCCGGTCACCGCGCCGGCGCGGCTGCTCTGGGCCGACCCGCACTGGCGGCCCCGGATCGACCTGCCGGTGCTCTGCCAGCCCGCCGAGCCGCCCCGACTGGAAGAGATGATCGCCACGCTGGGTAAGGCCGCCGCCGCCCGCGCGGCCAGCGACCGGCTCGGGGTCCGGCTCGCCGTCGCCGACCTGGCGCGGCTCTGCCCCTCGGTGCTGCGGCCGGCCAACCCGTCCGTGCGGGTCCACTCCCGAAGGGCGGCCTTCGCGGCGGCCCTGGAACTGCCGGTGGCGCCACCCGGCTACCGGACCGACATGGTGCTTTGCCTCGGGCTGCGCCCGGGCGCGACCGGGCAGCTCTGGGCCGCCGCCGTGCGGCTGGTCGCCGGCACGCTGCCGTTGATCAGGCCGTACGCCGAGGAGATCGCCGACACGGCCGGCGCGGACCTGGCCGCCGCCCTGGTCGACGGCCGGCTGGACCGCTACGTCGCCCAGCTGGCCCGGCCAGCCGGGCCCTCGTCGCAGTCCGGACCCCTGTCGCAGCCCGGACCCCTGTCGCAGTCCGGGCCCTCGTCGCAGCCTCGGCCCTCGTCGCAGCCCTGGCTCTCGGGGCCCCCGCCGCAGCCGGGGCGGGAGCGGTCGGCGGTGCCCGCGCCGCGTGCGGGAGAATTCGTGACTGTGCCCGTACCTGATCCGCCGGTGACCGGCGTTCCCAGCGATCCGAACGAGCTGGCCGCGCCCGCGACGGCGCGCCCGTCCCGGCTCGACCCGGCCATCGCCGCCCAGTTGCGCCGCACCGCCGACGGTCTGGTCGCCGCCGTGGTGCGCGCGCACGACTCCGGTGAGGTGCTGATGGTCGCCTGGATGGACGACGAGGCGTTGCACCGCACCCTCACCACCGGCCGGGCCACCTACTGGTCGCGCAGCCGCCGCGAATACTGGGTCAAGGGCGCCACCTCAGGGCACCACCAGTACGTGCGGTCGGTCGCCCTGGACTGCGACGGGGACGCGCTGCTGGTGAGCGTGGACCAGGTCGGCGCGGCCTGCCACACCGGCCACCGGACCTGCTTCTTCACCGAGCTGCCCGTCTCTACTCCGGAGGCACTGCCATGACCGACGGCACCGTCAGCCCCGACCTGGCCACCTTCACCGAGCTGGCCGCCGACTGGCGGGTGGTGCCGGTCACCCGGCGGCTGCTGGCCGACGCGGAGACCCCGGTCGGGGTCTACCGGAAGTTGGCCGGTGGACCGGGCACGTTCCTGTTGGAATCGGCCGAGCAGGGGGTCGGCTCGGCCGGCATGGCCTGGTCGCGCTACTCGTTCATCGGCGTACGCAGCAGCGCGACCCTGGTCGCGCGCGACGGCGTGGCGACCTGGCTCGGCCAGCCGCCGGCCGGGTTGAGCACCGAGGGTGACCCGGTGCGGATGCTGCGGGAGACTGTGGCGGCGCTGGCCGGCCCGGTCGGGGACCCGTCCGACGGTCTGCCGCCGCTGACCGGGGGCATGGTCGGCTACCTCGGCTACGACCTGATCCGGCGCTTCGAGCGGTTGCCTGAGCTGACCGAGGACGACCTGGGCGTCCCGGAGCTGGGCATGATGCTCGCCACCGACCTGGTGGTGCTCGACCACTACGACGGCTCCGCGATCCTGGTCGCCAACGCGGTGCTGCCGCCGTTGGACGCCCCGGACCGCGCCCCGCAGGTCGCCGCCGCCTACCACCACGCGGTGGGCCGGTTGGACGCGATGACCACGGCGCTGTCCCGGCCCATCCCGCCGATGATCTCCACGGTCGAGCGTCCGCCGGCCGGCGATGTGCTCTGCCGTACGCCCGGCGGCGGCTACCCGAAGGCGGTGGACGCGGCCAAGGAGGCGATCAGGGCGGGTGAGTGCTTCCAGATCGTGCTCTCCCAGCGCTTCGAGCGGACGACCCACGCCGACCCGCTGGACGTCTACCGGGTGCTGCGCACCAGCAACCCCAGCCCGTACATGTACCTGCTGCGCTTCGACGGGTTCGACATCGTCGGCTCGTCCCCGGAGGCGCACCTGAAGGTCACCGGGGCCGCGGACGGGCAACGCCGGGCGTTGTTGCACCCGATCGCCGGCACCCGGCCGCGGGGCGGCACCCCCGCGGCCGACGCCGCCCTCGCCGCCGAGCTGCTCGCCGACCCGAAGGAACGAGCCGAGCACGTGATGCTGGTCGACCTCGGCCGCAACGACCTGGGTCGGGTCTGTCAGCCCGGCAGCGTGGAGGTGCCCGAGTTCGCCACCATCGAGCGCTACAGCCACGTGATGCACATCGTCTCCACCGTCACGGGCACGCTGCGTGACGACCAGAGCGCCTTCGACGCGTTGGCCGCGACCTTCCCGGCCGGCACGCTCTCCGGGGCGCCCAAGGTGCGCGCCATGGAGATCATCGAGGAGTTGGAGCCGGTCCGTCGCGGCCTCTACGGCGGCACCGTCGGCTACTTCGGCTTCGGCGGCGACCTGGACATGGCGATCGCCATCCGGACCGCGCTCATCCGCGACGGCCGCGCCTACGTCCAGGCCGGGGCGGGGGTGGTCGCCGACTCGGACCCGGCCGCCGAGGACCAGGAGACGCGGAACAAGGCGGCGGCCGTGCTGGCCGCGATCGCAGCCGCCGAAACCCTCCGGCCAGCACGGTGAGCGCGAGGAGTTCGGCGCAGCGTTGCCCCGCAGTCGCGGACGATGGGATGAGTTCGTGAGCGGCGGGGAGCGGTCCGTCGTGGGCCGGCGCGCGTTGACGTACGCCGTGCTGCTCTGCCTGGCCGGCGCGGGCCTGGCGCTGTGGGCCGCGACGCGCGGTTGGTCGGTCGAACTGACGGTACGTCCGGCGCCGCTGCCGCCGGTGCGTGACACCCGCAGCGGTGCGAGCCTGCTGCCCTGGCTGCCGGCGTTGGCCCTGGTGAGCCTGGCCGGGGGTGGCGCGGTGCTGGCCACCCGGGGCCGCCTGCGTCGGGTGCTCGGGGCGCTGCTCGGCGTACTCGGTCTGGCCGTGGCGGCCGGCGGCGGGTACGGGCTGGTGGCCGACGTGAGCGGCGTTGTGAGCCGGCAGTGGCCGGCGCTGTGCCTGCTCGGCGGCCTGTTGGCCGCCGGCGGAGGCTGGTGGACGGCGGCGCGTGGCGGTGACTGGCCGGCGATGGGCGCCCGGTACGAGCGTCCGGCGCGGAGCGCGCCGCAGGACGCGCCGACGCAGAGCGACCCGGCCGGGCCGCCGACGCCGTTGGCGGGGCGTCGGACCACCGAGGCGTGGGACGCGCTGGACCGGGGCGAGGACCCGACGGCCGACTGACGCGGTGGCCGGCTGATCGCGGTGGCCCGCTGCTCGACTGGCCCGGTCGCCGCGACGGGCGGCTGACGCGCAGGTTGCTACGGGCGGCTGACGCGCAGGCCGGAGGGCGTCAGCCGACCGGCTGGCGCTCCCACTGGGTGCGGCTACTGGCGGCGCGGGCGGCGGTCAGCTCTTCGACCAGGCGGTTGAGTTCGGCACGCTGGTCGGCGCGGGCCCGGTCGGCGCAGACCGCCTCCCAGGCGTTGCCCCGTGCTGTCCGCATCCGTCCCTCGCCCACCACGGCCCGTTCCACGGTGCGCACCACGCCGACGGCGAGCGATGCCATCGTCCGCGAGATCGTGGTCAGTCCGATGGTCGGGTGCGGCTCGGAAATGCTCATGATCACCTCGCGCGAGGAGTTGCGACGGTCGGGGCAGGCGCGCCATCGAGTCTGCCTGAGGACGATGCTCGCCCGTCGACGTTTCGCCGCGGTGACCGCCCGGTCAACTGTCTCGCCTCGGCCGTGACCAGGACTGTCCGGCCGACCTTGAGCTTGCTCACAGCATCGACGGGCGTCGTTGCTGTCGCGCGCCGCGCGGTAACTGGTGGCATGATCGATGGATCGGCCCGGTCTGACCGCGGCCGCCGGGCTCCATACCGCGTGACGGTGATCGATACCGGAGGTGGCGCTGCGTGACAACCCCTTCACGGCAAGTCGGCCATTATGCCGCAGCCCTTTTCGTGAGCAGCGCCATACCCCCGGCATTCGGCGTCGGTCGGCTGCCCCTAGCATCGGCCCATGACGCCCGGAGAGGGGAGTCCGTTCGTGACTGCTGAGCATGCGCACGCGGAGGGGGACGAGGCCGGCCAGGCAGCGTCCGTAAGCGTGCTCGACGAGATTCTGGCCGGCGTGCGTGAAGACGTCGCCCGACGCCAGGAGCAGGTTCCGCTGGAGCGGATCCGTGAACTGGCAGCGGCGGCGCCGCCGCCCATGGACGCGTACGCGGCGCTGCGCAAGCCCGGCGTGGCCGTGATCGCCGAGGTTAAGCGTTCGTCGCCGTCCAAGGGCCGGCTGGCCGAGATCGCCGATCCGGCCGACCTCGCCGTCGACTACGCGGCCGGTGGGGCGCGGGCGATCAGCGTGCTGACCGAGGGGCGCTGGTTCGGCGGTTCGCTGGACGACCTGGCGGCCGTCCGTGCGGCGGTCACCGTGCCGGTGCTGCGTAAGGACTTCGTGGTCTCCAGCTATCAGATCCACGAGGCCCGCGCGCACGGCGCCGACCTGGTTCTGCTGATCGTCGCCGCACTCGAGCAGAACGTCCTGATGGGCCTGCTGGAGCGGATCGAGTCGCTGGGCATGACCGCTCTGGTCGAGGTGCACGACGAGGAAGAGGCCGACCGCGCGTTGGAGGCCGGCGCGCAGGTGATCGGGGTCAACGCCCGTGACCTGCGTACCCTGGAGGTCGACCGGTCGGTGTTCGAGCGGATCGCGCCCGGTCTGCCCAGCAGCGTCGTCAAGATCGCCGAATCCGGCGTTCGTGGCCCGCACGACCTGATCCGGTACGCCTCCGCGGGCGCCGACGCGGTCCTCGTGGGCGAGGGCCTGGTCACCCAGAAGAGCCCCCGCGAGGCGGTCGCCGAGTTGGTCAACGCCGGCAACCACCCGGCAACGCCCCGGCCGGTGCGCTGACCCCGCGCCGGGCTGACGTCCCACCGAGAGGATTCCCGATGAGCGCCGACGCGCTGGCCCCGGTGGCCGGCCCGCAGCCCGACTCCGCCGGCCACTTCGGCCGCTTCGGCGGTCGGTTCGTTCCCGAGGCCCTGGTGGCCGCGTTGGACGAGCTCGACGGGGCGTGGCGTACGGCGATGGAGGACGAGTCCTTCCGAGCGGAGTTCGGCGCGCTGTTGCGCGACTACGCCGGCACGCCTTCGCTGCTCTACGAGGCCCGGCGGTTCTCCGCGAAGGTCGGCGCGCGGGTGCTGCTCAAGCGCGAGGACCTCAACCACACGGGTGCGCACAAGGTGCGCAACGTGCTCGGCCAGGCGCTGCTCACCAAGCGGATGGGCAAGACCCGGGTGATCGCGGAGACCGGCGCCGGCCAGCACGGTGTCGCCACCGCGACCGCCGCCGCCCTGTTCGACCTCGAGTGTGTGGTCTACATGGGCGAGGTCGACACCGAGCGGCAGGCGCTCAACGTGGCCCGGATGCGGATGCTCGGCGCGACAGTCGTCCCGGTCACCAACGGCTCGCGCACCCTCAAGGACGCGATGAACGAGGCGATGCGCGACTGGGTGGCGAACGTCGACGAGACGCACTACCTGATCGGCACCGCCGCGGGCCCGCACCCGTTCCCGGCGATGGTGCGCGACTTCGTCCGGGGCATCGGAGACGAGGCCCGTCAGCAGTGCCTGGACCTCACCGGCGGGTTGCCGGACGCCGTCACCGCCTGCGTCGGCGGCGGCTCCAACGCGCTGGGCATCTTCCACGCGTTCGTGGGCGACGAGGCCGTTCGGCTGTACGGCTTCGAAGCGGGTGGCGACGGGGTGGCCACCGGCCGGCATGCGGCGAGCATCACCGGCGGGTCGGCCGGGGTGCTGCACGGCACCCGCACCTTCGTGCTCCAGGACGCCGACGGGCAGACCCTGGAGTCGCACTCGATCTCCGCCGGCCTGGACTACCCGGGCGTCGGACCCGAGCACGCGTGGCTGCACGACACCGGCCGGGCGAACTACCTGCCGCTCACCGACGACGAGGCGATGGCCGCGTTCGAGCTGCTCTGCCGTACCGAGGGCATCATCCCGGCGATCGAGAGCGCGCACGCGCTCGCCGGCACCGTTGTGCTGGCTCCGAAGCTCGCCGCTGAGCTGGGCCGGGAGCCCACCATCGTGGTCAACCTCTCCGGGCGGGGCGACAAGGACGTGCACACCGCCGGCGACTACTTCGGCATCCTCGACAAGGAGCGGTGAGATGAGCCGGATCGGGGTGGCCTTCGACAAGGCCCGCGCCGACGGACGGGCACTGCTGGTCGGCTGCATGCCGGCCGGTTTCCCCACCGTCGAGGGCAGCATCGCCGCGATGACCGCCATGGTCGAGGCCGGCGTCGACGTGATCGAGGTGGAGATCCCCTACTCGGACCCGGTGATGGACGGGCCGGTGATCCAGCGGGCCAGCGACATCGCGCTGGCCGGTGGCGTACGCACCGCGGACACGATGCGCATCATCGAGGCGGTGGCGGCCACCGGCGCCCCAGTGGTCACCATGACCTACTGGAACCCGGTCGAGCGGTACGGCGTGGACGTCTTCGCCCGTGACCTGGCCTCCGCCGGCGGCACCGGCCTGATCACCCCGGACCTCATCCCTGACGAGGCCGAAGAGTGGCTGGCCGCCTCGGACGCGCACGGGCTGGACCGCACGTTCCTGGTCTCGCCGTCGTCCACCGACGCTCGGCTGGCGATGACGGTGCAGCACTGCCGGGGCTTCGTCTACGCGACCGCCGTGATGGGGGTGACCGGCGCCCGGGCGCGTACCTCCGACGCCGCCCCGACGCTGGTCTCCCGGGCCCGCGCGGTCACCGACCTGCCGATCGGCGTCGGCCTGGGTGTGGGTACCGGCGCGCAGGCCGGCACCGTCGCCGGTTACGCCGATGGGGTGATCGTGGGCAGCGCGCTGGTTCGGTGTGTGCTTGACGCGCCCACCGAGGCCGACGGGCTGGCCGCCCTTCGCACGCTCAGCGCCGAACTCGCCGAAGGCGTCCGTAACCCCACCCGCTGAGCCCGCGTCGCCCAGCCCGGCTCAACCCGGCCCGGCGTGCCGCGCGTTCTGGTCGGCCGTCGGCCGCCTGTCCTCGGCTGGGCGGGCCGCCGGCAACGACGCGACGGCGACGGTGCCGGGCGCACAGTCGATGTCGCGGAGTACGCCGAAGCGGCCGTCGGTCGCGTCGGTGACGGCGGCTCGGGTGAGCGGGGTGACCACCTCGGGCAGCGCGTCGGGGGAGTGCCAGGACAGTCGGCAGCCCGGCGGTGGGTCGGTGGCGGGTCGGACCCCGGCGGCGCGGGCCCGGAACACGTGCACGAGGACGTCCGGCAGCGGGCCGGCGCGTCCGGCGGCGGCCTCCCCCGAAGGGCGGCTCACCTGGTAGATGCCGACCAGGCCGGTCAGCTCGATGTCCCAGCCGGTCTCCGCGCGAATGTCCCGTAGCGCCGCCCGCACCGGGCTCTCGGCCGGACGCAGCCGCCCACCGGGCAACGCGTGGCGGCGGTCCCCCCGACCCTGCTGGCAGAGCAGCACCCGACCGGTGTCGTCGGTGACGACCGCGGCGACCGCCCAGGTGAGCGCGCTCATGGACAAAGAGCCTACGGCGGCGCAAACCAGAAGTCACCGGGATGCGCCCTCCAGCGGCCCGGGGTGCCGCTGCGGGGGTGTGCAGCGGTAGCGTGTGCACCCGTGACCCTCGCCTCGCTCTCCCCCCAGGCGGCCCTGCCCAGCCCCAGCACCGCGGTCTGGCAGCTCGGGCCGGTGCCGATCCGGGCCTACGCGCTCTGCATCATCGCCGGCATCGTGCTGGCCTGCTGGGTGACGGAGCGCCGGCTGCGGCAGCGCGGCGTCGCGCCCGGCGCGGTGCTCGACATCGCTGTCTGGGCGGTGCCCGCCGGCATCATCGGCGCCCGGATCTACCACGTGATCACCTCACCCGAGAAATATTTCGGGGCCGGTGGTGACCCGATGAAGGCGTTCGCCATCTGGGAGGGCGGTCTCGGCATCTGGGGCGCGGTCGCCGGTGGCGCGGTCGGTGCCTGGATCGCGGCCCGACAGCTCGGCATTCCGTTCGGCGTGGTGGCTGACGCGCTGGCCCCCGGGCTGCCGCTGGCCCAGGCCGTCGGCCGGCTCGGCAACTGGTTCAACAACGAGCTCTTCGGTGGCCGGACGACCCTGCCGTGGGGTCTGGAGATCCACCGGATGGACCCGGACAACCCCGGGCACGCCCTCCGCGACGACGCCGGGCAGCCGATCCTCGAACCGGGCCTCTACCAGCCCACTTTTCTCTACGAGTTGCTGTGGAACCTCGGCGTCGCAGCTCTGGTCCTCGTCCTCGACCGTCGGTTCAAGCTGGGCCGGGGCCGGGCGTTCGCGCTCTACGTGATGGGTTACACAGTCGGTCGGTTCTGGATCGAGCTGATGCGCACCGACGAGGCCAACCAGATCTTCGGCGTCCGGCTCAACGTCTGGACCGCCGCACTGGTCTTCCTCGGCGCCCTGATCTACTTCGTACGGGTGCGTGGCCCTCGGGACTACCTGATCCCACTCGGCCCGGCGGGGACGACGACCCCGCCCCCCACGTCCGACCTGTCCCAGGTCGACCTCTCCGAGCGGGAGACCCCCACGCGGGCCGCCGCGCCGGAGGGCTACCGGGTGGTGAGCGAGGAGCAGTACGCGGCCTGGCAGGACACCGGCGTCGTACCGTCGGCGGACGACGACGACTCCGGACCGGATGACGGCGAGCCGTCCGGCGACGCGGCCGTCGACGACCTCGCGCCGAGCGACGACGAGCCGGCGGACGCTCCGTCCGCCGTTCGCACCGACCGGGCCGACGCCACTGGCGCGCGTCCCGCCGACCGGGACAGCTGAGCGGCACCGATGCGAAGCGCGGTGGTGGTCGGCGCAGGGGTCGGTGGCCTCGCGGTGGCCGGCGCGCTGGCCCGTTCCGGCTGGCAGGTCACCCTGTTGGAACGCGCCGAACGGGTCCGCCCCGAGCCCACCGCTGTGGTGCTCTGGCCCAACGGTGTTCGCGCGCTCCAGGCCCTCGGCCTCGGTGCCGGCCTGGCCGCCATCGCCACCCCGTTGCCCGACGGCGGGGTCCGTCGCCCGGATGGGCACTGGCTCGTGCAGCCCCGGCCCGTTCCGGCCGACCGGATGCCGGTGGTCGTGCACCGGGAGGATCTGCACGACGCGCTGATCGCCGGCCTCGGCGAGCGGGTCGAGTTGCGGACCGGTGTGACGGTGCGCCACGTCCGCGTCGAGCCGGGCGAGCGGCCGGGCGTCAGCGACGGGCGGCACACCATCGAGGCCGATCTGGTGGTGGCCGCCGACGGCACCGACAGCGGCATCCGCCGCCAACTCGCGCCCGAGTCCCGGGTGGTCAGCTCCGGATGCGCCGCCTGGCGGGCCGTCATCCCCTGGTACCAGGCACCTCGGCTCCCCGACGATCAGCCGTTGGCCGGCGAGATCCTCGGCGCGGGTTACCGGTTCGTGGCCGCGTCGCTGGGCGAGCGCGGCTCCTCGGGCGGGTCCACCCGGGGCGGCATCTACTGGGTGGCCACCGCCGCCGGCGCGCCCCGCCCGGAACCACCGGAGACCCAGCTCGCCCTGCTGCGTCGCTGGTACGCGGGCTGGCCCGCGCCGGTCGGCGCGCTGCTCGACGCCACCAACCCGGCCGACCTGGTCCAACAGGAGGTTCGCGAGCTGCGCCCGCTGCCCCGGGCGTACGGCTTTCCGGTCGGGCCCGGTGGGGTGGTGCTGCTCGGCGACGCGGCGCACGCCATGCCGCCGCACCTCGGGCAGGGCGCCTGCCTGGCGTTCGAGGACGCCGCGACGCTCGCGTCGCTGCTGCGGGAGGCTCGGCTGCCCGACGCCGTCCAGACGTACGACCGGGTGCGCCGTCCCCGGGCCGCGACAGTGGTCCGGCAGACCCGGCGGATGTCGGCGGTGCTCCAGACCCGGGGCCGGTTGGCGCTGCGCGCCCGGGACGCCGCACTGGGCACGATCAACTCCCGACTGCTCTCCAGCGCCGCCGCCTCCGCCGCCCAGTGGCGCCCACCGACCTGACCTCGGCCGCGACGCAGGTCGGTGGAGCGGGGCAGCTCAGGGGATGAGGGCGGCGGGTTCGGCGATGCAGGCGGTGCCGATTCGGCGGAAGCCGACCCGCAGGTAGACCCGCGCGATCTCCTCGCTGCCCGCGGAGAGAAAGACCAGCTCGGTGCCGGCGGCGAGGAGTTCCCGGGCCAGGGTGGCGGTGAGCGCGGCGCCCAGCCCGCGTCGTCGGGCAGACGGCAGGGTGGCCACACCGGCGACCTCCGCGACGTCGTCCACCCGCATCGCCATGCCACTGGCCAGTGCGCCCTCGGTCGGCGTGCCGGCCAGCGCGGAGATCCGTCGCCCGTCGGCGATCCGGACGCGCTCCTCGTCGAGCGCGGCCAGTTCGAG